>CAYYIJ010000030.1:0-8689 GCA_964471945.1 uncultured Chlorobiaceae bacterium | reverse complement strand
AGCTGTCCGGTCGGCATTTTTACCTTCACGACTATCGTATCCGGTGAATTGCCTTGTGCTGTAATTGACTCAATAAAAGATATTGTTAAAAACAGTAAACAAATCAAGCTTATTGTAGTAGTTTGCATATATACTCCATTAGTTAATAAAAAAATTTTTTTAAACACGTTTCATTAGTATGGAACCGACTGAATCCCGTTCTTAATAATTCTAAAGAAGTGGGATTCAGTCTAATCCACCAGAGTACTATCTCTGAAATTCTGTGTCTTATGAAATATAAATATCAATTGTGGATAGTAGCAAGAGTTGCGCGTCGGGTTTCTTACAATTTCCTTGTAGTAAGGTTCTTACAATGAGAGTGTAAGAAATAAACATGCTATATCCTCTTTTTTTTGTATTACTTCAACTGTTTATAGAAGCGTGGTGAATAAGAGTTGTCTGTGGCTCAACATTGCTGGTGGTATTACCACATTGAATGTTTCGAGGGTGGAGGTTTTCTATGTACGGGTTAACTTTGATGGTATACTAGGTGCGTGGGGAAATTAGCCATCGTTTCCGTATTTGAGAGCATACGCACCACTTGCATAGTTTGAGGGTGTTCTGTACGTATCCGTTGAGATACGGAAACTGTTGCTCTTGGCGTAAATACGCCTATTGCAATGTGTATAAAGCAGATCACACTCCAACCCCTCTTGATCTAAGAACAAGGGAATGGATATTTGTGAAAAATTCGAGAGTCGGGACAGGTTACAAAATGCTATCCCGTGATATTATTTTCTACGGCAAACTTCACAATTTCTCCTGTATTCTTAAGATTAAGCTTCTTGAGTACCCTTGCGCGATAAGTAGATGCTGCACTTTCACTAATATACATAGTTTTGGCGCATTCTTGTAGACTCAAACCTTTACCAAGCAACCTAAGTAATTGAAATTCCCTTTGCGAGAGCGACTCAAGTCCTGTTTGTTGTTTCCGCTTATGCCGCAATTGTTCAGTGATTTTTTCTGCGATTGACGGTGATACATACACTTTTCCAGAAACCACACAACGGATTGCCTCCGCAAGTTCGCTTCCGGCGGCTGCCTTGACCATGAAGCCATGAGCTTCTGCTTCGAGTGCTTTCAGAGCGTACTGCACATTTTCATGGACTGTAAGTACAATAATTTTAACATCTGGAAACATTTTACGGAATTGTTCAATCGCAGCACCTCCATCCAGTTTGGGCATAGTATAATCAAGGATAACAACATCAGGTTTCAACCTGCCTGTCAATTGAAGGGCATCAAACCCGTCTCCTGCCTGACCCACAACGGTAATGTCATCGTTTTCTTCGATAAGCTGTGTAAGACCTTCTCGCACCATCGTGTGATCATCTGCAATAACGACCCTAACAATCTTTTTTAGTCTCACCATATGTGATCTACCTTTATTTTATGCTATCCTTGGGTCTATTGGTAAACTGACCAAAATTTTGGTGCCTGAGCCCAGATTCGTTGTGAGCGAAAAGGTACCTCCAAGCAGTTCGGCACGTTCTCTCATCCCCAACAATCCTAATGAATTCTTTCTCTTGCTGGATGATATATCTGTAAAACCAGATCCATGATCTTCAATCATAAACATAATTTGGTTCTCTTCGTTCCACAACCTGACGTCTACTATATCTGCTCCCGAATGCTTGGAGACATTAGTCATCGCTTCCTGTAAAATCCTGAAAATACAGACACTGATCTCCTTAGAAATAGAAAAAGCATCAATCATAAAATTGAATTCGATAAGAATTCCCGTTTTTGTTTCGAAATCACGTAGATAGGTTTCAATAGTTTCTTTCAACCCGAAGTCATCCATAACTGGCGGCCGAAGTAAGAGTGCTATTTCATGTAATCTAGTAAGAACTCCCTGAGTTACTGCCAAAGCATTGTTGATCAATTCATTTTTTTTATCCTTTTGTGTTTGGTTTAATGAGCGTTCAAGATTTATTTGAATCAGAGTCACCATCTGTCCGAGAGCGTCATGAAGCTCTCTCGAAAGGTGCTTTCGTTCTTCTTCCTGTGCATGTTGTAATGAATAAGTAAACTGCCGAAGATCTTCTTCCCGTTGTAAAATTGCATTTTTTATCTGCTCTTCTAGTCGATTTTGTTCAGTTCTATCCCGAATGATCAATGCGCAGGCAATCGGTTTACTATTCTGATTATAGATGGCGGATGTGCTGAGCATTACAGGAAATTCATCACCAGTGCTTCTGGCATGGGTCATTTCTCCTTGCCACCCGTTTATCAATGTTTCTTCATAGATTGCTTTTACGATATCATTCGGTGTGTTCGATGAGAACAATCGAATGCTTTCACTGCCGATAATCTTTTGTTCAGGATATCCATATGTTTCAGTAAACGCTGGATTAACAAATATAATACGCTGCTTTAGATCGGTAATCACTACACACTCATGCATGCTCGTAATCGTATGGGCGAACATCTGTATTCGCTGCTCAGTGCGTTTATTCTCAGTGATATCATGAGCGACCACAATAATTTCTTTTACTTTTTCTGATTTTTCATTTATTGTAGCTTTTAATATAAAGATCTTGCAGTCACCATTTTTTGTCAAGAATCGTAACTCTTTTATCGGGGACGATTGTCCCGCAATCAAATTCTGGATGTAAATCTCCGCGTCAGTGATATCGTCAGGATAAAGGAACTCGGTCCATGATTTGCGAAGACATTCTCCCCGTGTCAATCCCAACATCGACTCGAACTCAGTGTTTAGAGATGTTAAAATTCCTTCTCTTGATAACGTGAATATTATATCCTTGACAGAGTGCATAACGATATTCTCTAAGATTTCAGTTGTATCCAATATTATCTCTATACCAATTAATAGTCTTACGGAGCCCATCTTTAATATTTGTTTTTGGGGACCAATTCAATAAGCGTCTTGCCTTTTCATAACTTCCAAACAATCGCCACACTTCGTTTTCTCTGTAGGCCTTTGCTCCAAAGAGCAATCGATTCTTTGATGCCATTATATCCAGTATCAACTCAGCAACTTCTCTAATTGAGCGTTCTTCACTTGAGCATATATTGAACACTTCACCGTCTATGCCTTTTTTCACTGCCGCCGCAATAATACCATCGACTACATCATTCACAAAAATAAAATCGCGTGTCTGTTTTCCCTCGGTCATTTTAAAATCCATTCCTTTAAGCAAAGAAGTAATGAGTTCGGGAATCATCATTGTGGGAGATTGCCCTGGACCATATACGATGAATGGCCGCAGTATAACAACTGGAAGCCCAAACAACCTATTGTACAACCTAGCAAATTGTGTTGCGATTGCTTTTGAAGCCGAATACGGTGAAACAGGATTGGTAGATTGATCTTCAGTAATAGGCAGCACTTCCGAGTTTCCATACTCTTCCCCTGTTCCTATTGTGACAATCCGTTCGAGCCCGAAATCGTTCTTACCCAACGAAGCCAGTAGATTATGCAAACCGATAAAATTTATGTTTACTGCCTGTTGTGTGAATTCTATACTACGGTCTCCGCCTAATATGGCGGCAAGGTTGATTACAATATTTGGTTTAGATGTCCGAATTACAGTTTCAATTTCTTCAACTTTCGTGGCATCAATTGAAATCCAGTGTACATTTCCCTCCCGCTTAAGCTTTTGTGGCAGTTGGCGATCAATTGCTGTAATAAAAATTCCCGCATTGGTAAGATGGTGAAGGAGATGATTTCCAACAAAACCATTTGCTCCGGTAATTAGGATACGTTTTCCTGTTAATTTTTCAAGCATAGCAGAAACTTATGATTATTTATTACAAACGATTAAACTGTCCACTCTTGGTTCCTTTTCCTGGCAAGCTCTGTATATTCGCGTATTTGATGAACACAGAACTGGTACATATTTGTATTTCTGTAATCATAGAAATACTTGTACCACTTGGTTGTCATTTGAATGTTTTCTTCGAAGGTGAGGATCGCTGACCATGGCAGAGAGTGACGTGCCTTATCGCTGGAAAGCCGGAGCCAGTTCGTTTCATGCAGGTTATGATCGTTATCATGGGAAATATCCACCCAGCCACCAGAACCCCACTCACTGATTATACCTTCTACCAGATCGCGAACGGACTTGGCGCCTGTATCAGCCGGAGAAAAATTCCATCCGCTAGAGAACTGTTTTGAATTCTCATTCAGCCGAACGCCAAGCCATAAATACCCGCTAAGTGGTTCAAGAACGAATTGCCATGGACGTATTGAAGTCGGATTGCGCACTTCAACCAGCTTTTTTTGATACAGGGCTGCTACGCAATCGGGAACGATACGATATTTTCCCCAATCACCGCCGCCTATAACGTTGCCTGCGCGAACAGTCGCGGCACCCATTGAATTCCTATGCTGGAAGAAAGACCGTAAATAACCGCGGAATACTAATTCCGCTGCACCTTTCGATGCGCTGTAAGGATCATCTCCTCCCATCGGATCGTTTTCTTTGTATCCCCACAGCTGTTCACGATTCTCATAACACTTGTCACTTGTAACTATAATTATCGAACCTATGAAAGAACTTGATCTTACTACTTCTAAAATATTGAGTGTCCCGAGAACGTTTGTTTCCATCGTTGGTTTGGGAAGTTCATACGATTTCCTTACCAACGCTTGAGCCGCTAAATGAAAAACAATATCCGGTTTATATTCTTCAAAGGTTTTTTTTAACAGATCGAAATCTCTCACATCACCGATTGTATGTCCTATCTTCGATTCAAGTTTGCACACAGTAAAGTTATTCGGATCGGAGGGTGGTTCTAAAGAAAATCCCAACACATCTGCACCAAGTTCCCGAAGCCAAATACAAAGCCAGGATCCTTTAAACCCGGTGTGGCCTGTAACTAATACTCGTTTGCCGTTATAGTACCTGCCAAATGTGTTCAACATTTTATTTCCATATTTTCCATGGTGATATATTTTTCTGCCAGAGCTCATTTAAGAGATCAAATTCTCTGATGGTATCCATACATTGCCAAAATCCTGAGTGTTGATATGCACACATCTCTCCATCCTTCGCTAAGGCGGGCAGTGTTTCTTTTTCTAGATTTAAAGTTTCCTCTGGCCAAAGATAATCCCAAATTCGATTTGCATCTACTACCATGAACCCACCATTAATCCATCCCTCACTAACATTTGGTTTTTCGTGGAAATGGGTAACTACATGCCTTTCGATACGCATCTCTCCGAATCTTCCCGATGGTCTCACACCAGTTACAGTTATGATCTTCTTCATTTTCTTATGAAATCCAACCAACTCAGAAATATTTATATCAGCAACACCATCACCATATGTCAAACAAAAATGATCCTGATCGTCTAAATATTTTCTAACCTTCCAGAGTCGGCCTCCTGTGTTCACTTCATCACCAGTTTCTGCCATAGTTATTTGCCAATCAAGATCATCAATATTGCTGTTAAATCTTATCTCGTTTTTTTCAGCAAGTGATATGGTAATATCATTAGTCATAACTTTATAATCCAAAAAATACTCTTTGATCTTACAACCTTTGTAACCTAAGCACAGAATGAACTCTTTTATTCCATGATGCGCATAAAGCTTCATAATGTGCCATAGAATAGGCCGATCCCCAATCATTAACATAGGTTTAGGAAGCACTTCTGATGCATTTTGAATTCGTGTCCCTTTGCCTCCACAAAGAATTACGGCTTTCATATTTAAGTCCTTCATTTAAAAACATGCTGTAATTGAATTCCTATCTTACGATAAATATAATATGGTTTTTCAAAATATTCAAAATCTAAACGAACAGTCAAAGGATTCAGGACAGTGTTGATGATACTAACTTCATATTGTGTTGGCTGCAAACCATCGGCAATATAATAAATTCCGTAATCAATTGGTTCTGGCTTATTGCCTGTGGATGGAAAATATTTCAGCTGACCCCATGAGGAAAACGGAATAGTGGCTTTAGCAAAGAGGAGAAGGTGGTTGACAACTTGCCATTGAAAAATTCCGATAGCAATATGTCCATGTTCTTTGATCGGTGTAAAATACGGATAATAAAAATAAGAATATTGATACGTCGCTTCTCGTGTTATTGGATTGAATGCGATACGTCTCGTGTCGGTTAATCTCCAATTGTCAAACAGACTGTTTGAATATGCATACGCATAGCCAAATGAAATCAGGGGGTTAGCAATAGGAATGTTCACAAGCGCATAAGCATAAGCGACGGTTTTTTGATTTTCATCAGAATAAAACTGGCGAAGATACCTTCCTGTTATCGTTATAGATTTTAACCATTCGAGTTCCATCTGTAACGCAAAGGAATTATACGAGATATTTTCGTGGAGAGCAGAAGAAACCGTCAATTCACGGTGCTGTCCCATTTCTCCACGAAGTTTTGCTTTGATCGGTTTTTCACTGAAAGTTTCAGCGATAGTTTGCGAGTATTGCAACGTTAACAAATAATCCCATGTCGGCGGATTTTCCGGTGATGCGTTAACTGTTCCCTGAGAACACAGTTCAAGCCGACGCTGAAAAAAATATGCACCAAAATCCATCCATATAGAATGCAATGTTTTCCGATATTGTGGAAGACCGTTGAAAGAGTCTTGATGGGCAAAATAATAGCAGTATCCTAGTTGTGTAGTATAATTTTCCGAGAATTGAAAAAAAAGAGTGGGAGATAATCGTTGAATACGAGCGGGGATATTATCGCTAAGAAATTGGTTACCAAGCGTTAGGGTTTGTGTTTGAGAAAGCGATGATATCAACCCAAGTTTTACAACGATAAAAAAAAATTTTTTATTAAATAACATTGTATATTTTTGAAGACTGATTTTCCTTTATTTCCGGTTTTTACTTTTACACAATTCAAAAATAGAAAACCCCATCTGTAAATACAAACGGGGTTTCTTTAAATAAATGTTCCGTATTATTAAAAACCGCTCACATTTAGTCGCCCGCCAGTTACACATTTACCTGTCAATGAACTAGTCGGTACCGTACTGTTAAGAATTGCATCCTTTATAGTTGCAGCAGATGCCCCGGGATTTGATCGAACATAGAGCACGACACCACCAGTAACATGAGGTGTTGCCATTGAAGTTCCACTGTACGAACCATATGTAGAGCCGTTCTGTTTGGTTGGCAAAGTAGAGTTAATACTTGAGCCTGGCGCACCAAGATCTACCGATTTAGCACCGTAATTGGAAAAACCCGACTTTGAACCGCTCGATGTAATCGAGGCAACAGCAATAATATTTGTATTCGGATAGCTTGAAGGATAATGTGGTGATACGTCATTATCATCGCCGACACCGTCGCTGCCACCGTTACCTGCTGCAGCAACAAATAAGATGTTTGCCGTATTAGCACGTTCAATAGCATCCTGTAATCCTTGTGAAAAACCGCCGCCGCCCCAGGAATTATTGGTTGCAGAGAGAGTAAGTCCATGCCTTGTTTTAAGGTCAGTTATATAATCCACTGACTTAATCGCATTGGCTGTTGTACCACCTTGTCGTCCTAAAAATTTAACAGTAATCATTTTAACTTCCCAAGCAACACCCACCACCCCCTTACCATTACCGCCAATTGCACCAATAGTACCAGAGACATGGGTACCATGATCGTCATGAGAACCGTCGTACGTAGTATTATCGTTTTTGTCGAAATCCCAACCACGGATATCATCAACATAACCATTCCCATCGTTATCAATGCCATCGGCTGGATCATAAGGATTCGTCCAAATTTGACCTGAGAGATCCTCATGATACCACATGGCTCCTTCATCAATCACTCCGATATGCACCGTTGTTGAGCCAGTATTACCTGCTGCCCATGCTTCGCCTGCCTGGCTACCGTATTGATTAGTTGGAGATGTTGCATCACCATACATGCCCCATAAAGAACCATTAGTATAATAAGGATCGTTTGACGTTGCATTGTGATAGTAATAATAATTGGGTTCAGCATACTCAATATCCGCAGAACCACGAAGTGTGTTAACTGCTGCAGGAACTGACATCGGTGTTCTAACAAGAGTGATGCCCTCATAATCACCCGCATTCTTCATCGCCGCAGTAATAATTCTTTCACCTACATTTCCATTTACCGCTTGGAGCAATATCCCCCGATTTACATCTGACACCCCAGTTTTAAATTTCACAAGGACTTCACCAGGAACGTATTCGAGACGTTCTCCCTGATATCCGGCTTTTTCCACTAGTCCAACCTGACCCGTATGCTGTGGAGCTACCGGCTCGATAGACTGTTGATAATTCTTACAGCCTCCGATCACAAGAACTAAGATAATTACCACAAAACAGAAATAATTAATCATATATATCCCCTTTCTAAAGGAATTTGATTATTTATAAATTAGTTAGTTTAGTTAAATTAATAAATCTACTCTTATATAAGTTGGTAGCTAAATCCAAATTACTAATGCTATATAAAAAATAGATTTTATGCAAGACGTGTTTGTAGTAATATTCACATTTTTTTTGTAGTATTAATCCTACATTAAAATAAATAATAAGGCAAGAAACGATAATCTCCAAAATTGCAATAGAAAAATTACTTGTAAGCCATAGGATTAAAAAACTAATATATCAAACAGCCTTATTTGCTTATGTAAATGCAATTCCGCCATAGGCGGACACGTTGTTTTAGAAACT
>CAYYIJ010000029.1:0-24297 GCA_964471945.1 uncultured Chlorobiaceae bacterium | reverse complement strand
GTCCCGACACCTCCAGCCATTATCACCGCATAAACATTTGGCATATAACTCCTGCTGATTAATGAATATCTGATGTTACGCACAGAACTAAATAATCATCTTTGCGAACCTTTGCGTTCTTAGCGTCTTTGCGGTTCCTCTTCATTTCCAAGAGCAATTTAGCATTTTGGTTAAACGCAGAGTCGCAGAGGACGCAAAGACACGTGAAACTTTTGCGATAAAGCATTTTCTTGCGTAACATCAGTGAATAAAATTTCTCGGCACACGTGCCGCTATACCTGTTAAAAATTCATACGGATTCGTTTCGCTTTTCTCTGCCAGCTCCAATACAGAAATATTTTGTTCGCCATCACTTCCGAGTAAAACTACTTCATCTCCAACATGAACGTTAATATCGAATCCGACATCAACCATTATTTGATCCATGCATATAACGCCAACGACAGGGAAACGGTGATTGTGAATCAACACTTCACTTTTACCGGTTAATCTGCGACTATATCCATCGCCATAACCAACAGGAATAGTGGCTATCCGCGTTTTCTTCGATGTATAATATTTTCTACTGTAACTAATGCTTACACCTGCAGCCACCTCTTTAATAAAAACAACATTCGATTTCATTGTAAGAATTGGCTGCAAAGGAATACTCTCCGTTGTCTCTTGAGAGGGATATACTCCATATATTATTATCCCAGGTCGAACCATCGTGAAATATGTTCCCGGCATATCGAGTATTGCTCCACTATTTGCGATATGTATCAGCGGTATATCAATTCTCATTTCACGGATTTTTTTTAAAACAGAATTAAATCGGTCTGTCTGATGATTAGCGAATGACTTATCCTTTTCATCAGCAGTAGCAAGATGGCTGTAAATTCCTACCACATCGAGGTGCTTCAACATGCAAACACGTTCAACAAATTGCGGTGCATTCTCTGAATGAACACCAATCCGCTCCATGCCAGTATCAATCTTTAAATGAACACGTGCCTTCTTCTTATTGCATTTTTGTACTTCTGCCTCGATCCGCTCGGCAATTTCAAGCGATGAAACTGTAATCTCAAGATCGTATTGAAGAAATTCTTCGATTTGATTCCCAAGCACGCCTCCAAGAACGAGGATTGGAAGCTTGATGCCATTCTGCCGTAGCAAAATACCTTCTTCAAGAAATCCTACCCCTAAATAATCCACCCCATACACTGCTAATGCATTTGAAATTTCGACAAGCCCATGACCATAAGCATTTGCTTTCACAATTGCCATCATTTTCACTTTATCGGTAACTTTTTGTCTGATTCCTTTAAAATTACTATGTAATTTATGTAAGTTTATTTCTGTACGTGTTATCCGCATGTGTAAAAATAATCTTAAAAAAACTGAAACATAAAAAAAACCCACACCGGTTATGGAAATCGGGTGGGTTCATCTAAACTTAAAAAAATATTATCATTTTTCAGCAATTCGTATCCGATGTTGGACTTTTTCTATTATAGAAGAATCGATTGATTCTGCAAGCATTATTACTTGATTTTTCAAAATATCAACAAAACCTCCGCTTGTTGCGAAAACAATTTCATTCCCGTTCGCTTCACTTAGCTTTGCCATACCAATCCCAATCTCAGCAAGCATGGGTGCGTGATTGTATAAAACTTGAAAACTACCCATTACACCCGGTGCCGTAAAACTGACGACATTCCCTCGGAAAACAACTTTTGTTGGTGTAATAATTTCGAGCTTGAAAGTTTTATCAGCCATAGTTAAAGTTATGCTTCCTCACGGGTGTATCTTTCGAGAACTTCATCGATCTGCCCAGCCATATAGAACATATTCTCAGGAATGTGATCGTATTCTCCTTCGATGATTCCTTTAAAACCGCGAATGGTATCAGCAAGCTTTACATACTTGCCAGCCATACCCGTAAATTCTTCAGCTACAAAAAATGGTTGAGATAAGAATTTTTGTATTTTTCTCGCACGTGCAACTGTGAGCTTATCATCGTCCGATAATTCATCCATACCGAGAATGTTAATGATATCCTGTAAATCTTTGTATGTCTGCAAGATTTCTTTCACTCGTTTTGCAACGGAATAGTGGTCATTACCTACAATGTGTGGGTCAAGAATACGCGATGTTGAATCCAGCGGATCTACCGCTGGATAGATTCCCATTTCAACAATTTGCCTGTTCAAAACAGTTGTTGCATCAAGGTGACTAAATGTTGTTGCAGGTGCAGGATCAGTAAGATCATCGGCCGGAACATAAATGGCTTGTACAGATGTGATAGAACCTTTCTTTGTTGAGGTGATCCGCTCTTGGAGCTCACCCATTTCTGTTCCGAGTGTTGGCTGATAACCGACTGCCGATGGCATACGTCCTAATAATGCAGAAACTTCCGAGCCAGCTTGAACGAATCTGAAAATATTGTCGATAAATAGAAGAACATCTTTTCCTTCCTCGTCACGAAAATATTCTGCCATAGTCAATGCAGTTAATCCGACACGCTGCCTGGCACCTGGGGGCTCATTCATTTGACCAAAAACAAGTGCCGTCTTCCCCAATACTCCCGATTGCTTCATTTCAAGCCAAAGATCATTTCCCTCACGAGTTCGTTCTCCCACACCACCAAAAACTGAATATCCTCCATGGTGAAGTGCGATATTATGAATCAATTCCATAATAATAACAGTTTTTCCAACACCTGCACCACCAAATAAACCAGTTTTACCACCTTTCGAGTACGGTTCAAGTAAATCAATAACTTTTATCCCGGTCTCAAACATTTCTCTTTTAGTGCTGAGACTTTCAAACGAAGGTGGAGGTCGATGGATAGAATATTTTTTCTCGCCGTTGATCGGTCCTAAACCATCGATTCCTTTCCCTATGATATTGATAAGTCTGCCCAACGTACTCGGTCCAACAGGAACCTCTATCGGGGTGCCGAGGTCATAACCCTTCATCCCTCGAACTAAACCATCGGTCGAATCCATGGCTATGGTACGGACACTCTCTTCACCTAAATGCTGTTGAACTTCGCAGATCAATTCATCTTCTGTTCCTTCAATATTCTTCCGTGGAATTTTAACCGCATTCAAAATGGCAGGAAGCTTTCCTCCCGCAAAATCAAGATCTATAACGGGTCCGATTACCTGTACAATTTTTCCTTCGTTCATTTATTTCCTTAAAAATTTTCATTAATATATGAATTTTAAGAGAGATATCCAAAGATTGTGTTCTTGGTTTATCTTCGCATTCATAAAGTCTGCATGTGCTCGAATAAAATTTTTAATCCGATCCCGATTAGAATTATTCCACCAATGATTTCAATCTTGCGGGAAAATAAATGTCCTAAATGTTTTCCCAATCCAACAGCCAAAAACGATAGAAGAAATGTTACAAGTCCAATTATGATTATCGGATTTATGATCGCTAACTCCAGGAATGCAAAACTTACACCAATTGCTAATGCGTCGATACTCGTTGCTATCGAGAGCATCATGAGTATATATAAACTTAAGTCTGGAATTTCTTTCTCAATAGATTTTATTTTCATTGATTCATAAATCATTTTTGATCCAATCAGTACCAACAATCCGAATGCAATCCAATGATCTACACCAGAAATAAAATCCTCCAATCCACGTCCTGCAGCCCAGCCAAGTACGGGCATGATTGCCTGAAATGCACCAAAGAATAAACCAATCAGCAAGCCATGGCGAATCTTTAATGTGTTGATAGATAAACCCATGCTGATGGCAACTGCTACAGCATCCATCGATAAGCCGAGTGCGATAAGAAATATTGTTATAAAATCCATAAGAGTTATGTGAATATAAAGTTAATTGCCTTTATAAACAATAAAAATTATGGATTTCCACAGTACCAGTTTTTATTTTAGAGAGTGTGAACCTACCTAAGTAAGTATCCATAAAGATAACCTAAAAAAGGTTGGTACTCTTGACGTTATTTAAAATAAATGAGATATTTACATACAAATCCGAAATAATAAATATTGATAGTTATGTTTGAGGATTTAGGATTATTTTTTAATATCGAGTTGTATTAGTTAAATTAAATAAATTAATATAATGATAATCGGGGGGAATGATTTATATTCTCAAATTATATGGGAGCGAAATCCATTAAAACCTGTAAAGTCTCATTGGAGTGGTAATATTGACGATCCAAATAGATTTAAGTATACTATTGAACCTTCGATATTATATGATAGTGTAGTAAATGTATATCGTTTTTGGTTTGCTTCCTTAACTTATGGCTACGGAACGAGTATCTCAGTATCCGCGTCAATTTCATTTGAAGGTGTTGATTGGTATACATATTTCAAAAATCCGGTTTTAAAACCAACTGAGATGGTATTGTTTAGCATAAGTATGAAGGTAATCCGGTAATGCGGACTTCACAACCGGGGAATTGGGACGATTTTGATTTAGGTGGTGGAACAGTGGTAAAAATTCGTATTCAGGATATTGGCAGATTGGTTATGCGGCATCAAATTTAACAAAGCTGGAAATAAAAGATATTGTTTTAAAACCGCAATCCTTTAATGTTTTACAAAACTATCCGAATCCATTTAATCCTGTAACTACGTTAAAATATGGTTTACCAACAACAAGTAATGTTCAATTGGAGATATACAATCCATTAGGTCAGTTAGTAGCTACATTAGTAGATGAAATCCAAGACGCAGGTTATAAATCGGTTAATTGGGACTCGAACAACATTGCAAGCGGTGTATATTTCTATCGTTTAGAGGCAACGAGTCTATCTGACCCAAACAAGATGTTTATGCAGGTTAGGAAAATGATATTGCTTCGATAAGTAAAACCTTGTGAAGGTTCCGAACCTTCGCAAGGTTTACAGTGCCTAAAAATACAAACCATACCAGATCGTATTGTGCAAGTCAAGAAGATGTTGCTGCGATAATAATATTTTGGATCGTATTTTCCTCAAGCCCTAACAGACTTAAAAATGTTGGGATTATTTTTTCTTAACTTGCTATGCTAATCGAAATTCATTAAATTAGTATTGAAATTACAAAGAGAAAAGAAATATGAATTTTAAAAGAATTACAATCGATCCAAACGTTTGCACAGGTAAAGCTTGCATCCGAGGCTTGAGATTTCCAGTTTCACGGTTATTAGGGTTGTTGGCTTCTGGTGAAACTAAAGAAACTATTTTAATTGCGTATCCCTACCTTGAGCCAGAAGATATAGACGAGGTTTTATTATATGCCGCCTTTCTTGCTGAAGAAGAAACATTAGAATTTTCAAAATGAAATTTCTTGTTGATATGCCTTTATCACCTAACTTGGCGAGATGGTTATGTCAACAGGGGCATGATGCTTTGCATGCAAGCCAGATAGGGTTATCGTCTGCTCCTGATACTGAAATATTAAAAAGAGCAATCCAAGAGAATCGTATAGTAGTTACGGCTGATTTAGATTTTACTCGTTTGTTTGCATTATTAAGAATCGAAGAAACCGGATTGATTCTTTTTAGAGATGCCAATTTAAATGAACGGGAATCTATTGAACGATTAGAACGAGTTTTTGGATTAATCCCAAACCAGAATTTGTATCGTTCAATTGTCGTCGTTGAGAGAGGAAGAATACGATTACGAAATCTTCCAATTTAAATCCTTTACGTAAACCCAAAAGAAAATCTCACTAGCCGCAAACTTTTATATCCGCCTCTGGTGGAATGTCTGTGAAATTGAGTCGAGATCGCAATCTGTGCCAAAGGGATGCCTTTCCGAAGAAATCCTTTGGATCGGCAAAGATTGCGGCTACCACCCCAATCTAATTTAAGGATTGCCACCACCGAAATAAAAAGACCCGACATCACCAACTTTTTGAAGTCAGCGACTCATCTTCGCTTTTTTCCAATGCCTTCTAAAAATACACTCCGTACCAAATGGTTTTTGGTGCGAACTGAACGGCAGGTAATGGGAAGTGGATATAGTTTAATGCCTCGCCAAGTGACTTCAGGAATTTTGTATTATCTGGTATAATCTTTGTAAAATCAAGATCGGGGGCAAGAAAGTACACACGATGAGGATCAGGATCAGCAATTTCACGTGCACCGTACCCGACAGCTAAACATAGAAAATCGGGAAAATATTTTTCAAAATATTTCGGAAGTAAATTATTTACTTTAATACTCAACCAAAATGTTTGTCCCTCATAATCATCAATCATGATGTGTTTCTGTCCCCTAAACCCTATTCCGCCGGGATTGTTAAGCAGATCGGACGGATGATAGCTGAGTTTCAAATCAAAATTTTTCAAAAAGGGAACATTATGACGAACAAGCCGCCATGAGCTGCCTCCAAGGTTTGACAACCAATCAACTCGATCGAATCCCCACTTGGAAAAACCATCTTCCATTTCAACATAAGTTTGAAACAGCAAGCTTCCGGCAGTGCCTAACCAGAGAGCATTATTTTCATGAATGTTTGCCCACTCTAACGATTTACTAATTACAAATGTAAGAAGATCGCCACCATAAAAATGACCAATCTTATCAACTGTTAAGCCATACTCAAGATCTTCACGAAAATGAAATGGTGCGCGATTATCTTTCCACCAACCATTTTGTTGATAAATATGAATTGCAATCATCGATGAAAGGAGCGTTCCGCTAACTATCGCAAGTCGAGTTTTATTTATTTCAAAATTGTTAGGCGGTATCTTAATATTGTTTGAATCTATCTGATTTCTCCAGAGTAATGGAAAATCATTATTCAGATTCTGTTGTTGGATTTGAATTGGTTTTGTTGTTGTGTCAGATACTTGTGCATTTATCTGACCATGAAAAAGCAAAAAAATTAGGCAGGAAAATAATCCAGTTCGAAACACAGAGATATATCTATTTAACCGATGTAGTGGAGAGAATTTTCTTTTTAAAATACTCCAGCGTTTTCTTCAGACCATCCATTCTATTGACTTTCGGTTCCCAGCCTAAATGTTTTTTTGCTTTTAAAATATCGGGTTGACGAATCTTCGGATCATCTTCAGGTAAATCTTTAAAAACAATCTTACTTTTACTGCTCGTGATCTCAATGATTTCTTTTGCAAGTTGAATCATTGGGATTTCATCAGGATTACCGATGTTGACCGGCTCAGTTACATTGGACATAAGTAACCGATAGATTCCATCAATCAAATCATCTACAAAACAAATGCTGCGAGTCTGGCTTCCATCGCCAAACACTGTTACATCTTCTCCACGAATTGCTTGCGACATGAAAGCCGGGATTGCTCTACCATCGTCAGTTCTCATCCGTGGTCCATAAGTATTGAATATCCTAACAATTCTTGTATCAACACTATGATAGCGATGATACGCCATTGTCATCGCCTCGGAAAAACGTTTTGCTTCATCATAAACACCACGATAGCCGATTGGATTTACATTTCCCCAGTACGATTCCGGTTGAGGATGGACAAGCGGGTCGCCATAAACTTCTGAGGTTGAGGCAAGCAGAAATCTTGCTTTCTTTTCTTTAGCAAGACCAAGTGCTTTATGTGTACCGAGCGAGCCAACCTTCAATGTTTGGATGGGAAGCTTCAAATAATCGATTGGACTTGCTGGCGAAGCGAAGTGTAAAACATTGTGGACGGGACCATCGATAAAAATGTAATTTGTTACGTCGTGTTTGACGAATTGAAATATCTCACTACCAAAAAGGTGGGCAATGTTTGCTTTATCGCCGGTTATTAAATTATCAATGCAGATAACATGATGCCCCTCTCTCAACAAGCGATCGCATAAATGCGAGCCAAGAAAACCTGCACCACCGGTTACAACTGATACAATTTTATTAGTTTTTAATATCATCTACTCCATTAATCCACTTTTCTACCTATTCCAAAATAATCGAAACCTTTTGCTCTCCATTCCGATGGATCATAAATATTTCGACCATCGAAAACTACACGACCTCGCATCATTTTTTTTATTTTGTCGATGTCGGGTCTGCGGAATTCGTGCCATTCAGTTATGACCACTAATGCATCAGCACCTTTTAAAACATCATAATCCATTTTACCATAGTTTATGGATTTGCCAAAATGACGTTTGGCTTCCTCCATAGCAACAGGATCGTAGGCATGAATAATTGCACCATGTTTCAATAACTCTTTAATAATTGTAACCGATGGTGCTTCGCGCATATCGTCTGTATTAGGTTTAAATGAAAGACCCCATACAGCAATTTTTTTATTCTTTAAATTCTTTTTGAAATAAGCGAGAATCTTTTTTACAAAAATCAACCGCTGATTTTTATTTACGTTAACAACCGAATTCAGAATTTGGAAATTATAATCGTATTCTTCAGATGTTTTAACTAATGCACTCACATCTTTAGGAAAACACGAACCACCATAACCCACACCGGCGAAAAGAAATTGCGGTCCGATACGCAGATCACTACCAATACCTTTTCGAACCATCTCGACATCCGCACCAACACGCTCGCAAAGATTTGCAATTTCATTCATGAATGTAATCTTCGTTGCAAGCATCGAGTTGGCTGCATATTTAGTCAACTCTGAGCTGTATTCATCCATAACTATAAAGGGATTTCCCGTTCTAATGAAAGTACTATAGAGATCTTCCATAATTTTTATTGCTTTAGGACTTCTTGAGCCGACTACAATCCGATCGGGTTTCAAGAAATCCATAACAGCGGCACCTTCTTTAAGAAACTCGGGATTCGAGACAACATCGAATTCAAGTTTAGTATGTTGTGAAATGACCTTTCTAACCTTGTCAACCGTTCCCACCGGAACAGTACTTTTATTTACGATTACTTTATATCCGTTAATTGATTGTCCTATTTGCTTTGCCACTTCCAATACATGCTTCAAATCAGCGGAGCCATCTTCTGTCGGTGGAGTTGGTAATGCTAGAAAAATAACCTCAGTAGTTTTTATCGCATGATGGACATCGGTTGTAAATGTTAGTCGTTTTTCATGAATATTCTTTTTAATAAGCTCTTCAAGCCCCGGCTCATAAATCGGTGACTTCGCTTTCCGAAGCATTTTAATTTTCTTTTCATCTATATCGACACAGATTACATCGTTGCCAGTTTCGGCGAAACACGTTCCGACCACGAGACCTACATAACCTGTTCCAATAACACTAATTTTCATGGAATTCCTTCGAATGGAGAATAAGTGATAAAATTATAAAATATTTAGGATTAAGTATAGGGATTTTTCGGCTAAATTTCAATTGAACGCTTCTCCACGATCCGACTTTAATTATGAGCCAACTTTGCAGTCAGTCTTTGACGGGGACTAACATCGTCAAACGGAAGTACTAGAATATCTTCGACATCGTTTGGAATATGATTGTGTTTCCGGATTTTACTGTTTTTGTAAACGATGTTTTCGAATTCAAGTCGTGGGATCGGATCTGGAATATGAAAATATTTTTTTAGAGTGTCCCAGTCTTTGTCCCTAATTGTGGAAATACCATTGAGGTATTTGCTCACCCAAACTCCGCCAATGTGTGAATCTGCTCGGACGTGCTCCAACTTGTCTTCACTGATAGAAACATAGTTTTTGTCGAGTTCAATTCCGATATACTTTCTTCCAAGCCGTTTTGCTGCCACAACAGTTGTTCCAGTTCCGTTGAATGGATCAAGAATAATATCGCCTTCGTCAGTTGTCATTAGAATCAATCGTTCAAGAACCGTTTCAGGCAACTGACAAGGATGTTCGTCTCGGTTTTTGGCGTGTTTGATGCGATGTATATCTGTCCAGACATCTGAGACTAATGGACCGAACGGATGAAGCCCTCCTTTCTTACCGCCGTAATCTTTCAAGAGTACATTACATTTTCTGCAACGCTTGTGGGGGTGTCTGACTTCATAGAACTTGTTGAGCTTCTTGTCCTTCGCATAGAAAAGGATGCCATAATGTGTGGGCATCAAGGTTTTACCGAGTGGCGTGCTCATTGCATCCCAAGAAATCCAATGCTTGAAATCAGCAATCTCGTTTAGAAAAGCAGCATAGTATGTAAGCCACTTTGGAATGTTATGAACAAAAATACTTCCCGTCGGTTTGGTGACACGTACCATTTCATTGAGCCATTGTTTGCACCATTCAAGATAGAATTCAAGACTCTTGTGATCTTTGTAGCTGTTATATTTTTTATTAAGATTAAATGGTGGATCAGCAAATGTAATATCTACGCTGTCAGTTGGGATTGAGTGTAATACTGTGAGACAATCTCCGTGATGAATTACATTTACCTTCATAGTTCAAAAACCTCTGTTAGCATTTGTTTGAAACGCTGAAGCTCGTCAGAATGAAAAGTAAACAATTCATCGTATGCGGATACCATTCTCTTGAGATCATTCTGCCTTGCATACCAACCAATGCCGTCGACAAAGCCAATGAACTTTGCATTAGGGTAATGTTCAGAGATAAGACCACGAATTGAGATTTCTGTTTTTGATTTATCGCCTTGACCAGATGAAGTGGTAACTAAGAAAGAACTCTCAACAACGATTTTTGGATTATTCTGATCTGGAATGATAAAATCCATTGTTCGCTTCTTGTCATCCACCACGCCAACTAAACTCTGCAAATCACCGCTTGTATAATTCAAACCCAATTCGTCAAGTATATTCTCTATGACTGTCTCAGGATTATTTTCTTTCATGCCTGAGTATGATCCCTTCTTGCTGAACTCTTGCTTGGACAAGTTGCAAAAGGTTGTTGAGTGCATTTAGGTTTTTGACTTCATAGCATTGCTCAAAGTCTGGATTGAAGAAATAAAAAGTGTTCTTCCGGAGTACGGTTGTGAATTTTTCTTCGTTGCTTCTCATCAATTCTTCTGGAAAATTAGTATGTATTCGTCTTTCATTGTGTTGCGCATACCCTTAATTGGCTTAAGGATACTTCGAACCAAAGGCGTATTGGATCGTTCAAAATGATCAATGATTGTCTGTTCGAGTCTTATACCGCCAGTCTGGTTTGTATTTGAACCTATGATCAAGATAGCAAATTTATTAGACTTTAGCACTCTTACAATTTCATTCACTACTTTGCCCATATCATCAAAGTAGTGTTGTAGTTTCTCGGACTTCGTCTTACCTGACAAGCCAAGCATCTGGGATCGAAGATTGTCAATGTTGTATCCTAAGTACTCTAATTGTGGTGCGTCATTCTCGGCGTAATCAATCGCAAAAGAATATGGTGGAGAAGTTAAAACACAATCCACGGTTGAATCATCTAGTGGCAGAGTACGGGCATCGCCATCTACTATCTTTGCGGTTCCAAGTGTCGCTTTGCATATAACAGGATTGGTAATTGTTTGAATGACAGTAGTTTTATAGCGGTTGAGGACTTTTTTAAAGAGTTCCTCGTGTCCAACATTACTCACTCTACGAGCGTAACCCATCGCATCGAGGAAGGCAAGAAGTGCCAATTCATAAACCTTTAACTTTTCAGTATCTTTTATGCGTTTCAATTTGCTGTTGATTTTACCTTCAGAAAAAAATTTAAACCATTTTTCAATATTTAAAGACATCGACTGTACAAAGTCAAGCGGTAGAGTTAAACTTTGGCATTTCACACGGGTCATAAATCGACAAAAGGGACTAACATCAAGTCCGATTGAGTCAATTCCCATCAAGGATGCTTCGACGTTGAGCGTTCCGCTACCACACATCGGATCAAGAACGATTTCACCTTGTTTGACTGATAGGATGTTAAGCAAACCTTTAACAAGTTGTGGGTGGAACTTACCTCGGTAGGGAAAAAGTCCGTGCGTTGCATAACCAGTTGAAAATTTTCCCTCCTCGAAATATGTTTGCGTTTGTGCAGAACGATCATCCGGCATGTAACCATTATAGAATTGACATAGTCTGTAAGGGTCGGACGGATTTCCATTTATAGTCTTAAAAAATGCTGACCGATTCAGCAACTCTTCTTTTGACAAGGCTTTAGTTTCGAGAAAAGCAAGCTCTAATTCAAACAGTTCATTGACTGAATCGAACAAGACTAAATCCGCCCCAAACACACCCTTTATAAGTGAAATATTATTGAATATTTGATTTTGCATTTCATTACGTAATCATATCGGAGTTGAAATTATTTAAGGTTACAATACCCTATTCTTTCTAGAGGAATGTGCACACATTTGATATTACAAAGTTAATTTGTTCGTCCGTCATCTCCGGATGTGCGGGAATTGAGATGCACTCTTCTGCACAAATTTCACTCACAGGAAAATCTCCGGGTTTATAACCAAGATGCCTATACGCCTCTTGAAAATGAATCGGTATCGGATAGTGAAGTGCGTTTCCAATTTCCTTCTCGTTTAGATATTGCTGGAATGCAGATCGGTTTTTCAATCGTAACACAAACTGATGATAAACATGATAAGCTTTTGGAGATTCATAAGGAATAATCAGATCGCCGATGCCGTTGAATGCCTGCTTATATTTTGCAGCGATTTCCCTTCGTTTTTCTGTCCATTGTTTAAGATATTTCAACTTAACACCCAGTACAGCACCTTGAATTCCATCCATCCGATAGTTGTGCCCCCAGAATTGATGCTTGTACTTCTCCGATTGACCATGATCGCGTAACCTTCGCAGTTTCAATGCAAGTGTGTCATCGTTTGTAATAATTCCACCAGCTTCACCGTAAGCGCCTAAATTTTTCCCGGGATAAAAACTAAAACATGCGGCTTCACCAAAGTTGCCAACATACTTCCCATTATATTTAGCAATGTGAGATTGAGCTGCATCTTCTATTATCTTTACACCATACTTTTCAGCAATACGTTGAATCGAATCCATTTCAGATGGTTGACCATAAAGATGAACTGGTAAAATTGCTTTTACATCCTTACCTTGTAGAGATTTCATCAACGCTTCTAACTTGTCCGGATCCATCGTATATGTTTTGGGATCGATATCAACGAAGAGGGGACGAGCACCTGTTAGTGAAATCGCCTCTACAGTTGCAATAAATGTAAATGGTGTTGTAACAACTGCATCTCCCTTACCGATATCCAAAGCCCAGAGTGCGGCATGCAATGCATCTGTCCCTGAGCCGACTGCAATACAATGCTTTACTTGATGTGCTTGAGCAAATGCTTGTTCAAAATCTGATACAGCTTTTCCAAGTATGAATTGAGTATTCTCGATTACGTTTTGAACCGCAGTATCTATTTCTGATTTGATGCTGAGATATTGTTTCTTTAAATCTGCTAATGGTACATTCATAAGTTCTGGATTTAAGATTCAAGATTTATGTTTTATGTTTCGGATTTCGAAATTCGAAATTCGAATTTAATCAATTTACCGGTTTTTTGTATTTCTTTTCCCCAAATGGAGACCACATACCATAACTTTCTTCGGCGATCCGGCATTTCCCTTCGGATGTCCATGTGAAGCCATAGTTATAACCAAACCATAAATATTTATCGCCGCCGCCGTTTTCTGTTGTAATGATGTAGCGGGCATCTACAATACCGATACCTAAAACTTTGCCACCGGGTGTTTCTTGATCACCTTTGTTTGCATCGAATGGAATCCATCCATAAGGTGGCAGGTATACTTCATTCCAGCGATGGAAAACATCATCATAACTTGCATCATCACCGCGTAAACTGATTGCACCGACGTATCGAATCGGCACACCGAGTGATCGACACAATGCAATCATCGAATATGTATATTCGGAACAAGAAGCAGTTCCACGCTTAAGAACTGTCGGGACAGGATTCCACCCACCGACTGGTTTGAGGTTATAAGTAAGATTGTTCGTTAAATATTCGTACACTTTTCGAGCAATCCAGTAAGGATTTTTTTCATCACCCGCAATTTTCTTTGCCAAGTCTTTGATGAATGAGTCGTTGATTTGGTATTTATCACCATCTTGAAGGTATTTCTGTTTTATTTCGGTCGGAATATCGTTGATTGTTCCAACTTTATCGGGATAAATGAAATATTCGATTGCATAAATCTTCGCTTTCACTTCCCATCCCGGCTTGACTATGCTGTATCCTTTCAAATCATCAAAATGGAAATGTGATATCTTCTGACCCCATGAATCTTCAATAACCTTTGTAGCTTGAGGTTCGAATTTGAGTGCTTCTAATAGAACTTGATTATCCCGATTTTCTGGAATCGGAAGATATACATCTAACGTCTTCACTGTTCCAGGACCGTAGTTCCTGAATTCTTTTATAAATTTCAGAGAAAGTTCTTTCTCATCCCACTTAGTTAAAATATCTTTGCTGAAGATTTCTATTTTATATATCTCTTTGTTCTCATAATCAACACACCAGAGGTAATTATCCGCCCAAGCCAAACCATACGGGAAGGGTCCATACGAACGAAGAGACGAAAGGCAGATACCATCGGTTGGATTGACAAGATAAATTCTATCTGTGCCCCGATCCGCTACCCAGAGATACTTTCCATCGAATGTTATACCAGTCGGCTCACCGACAGGTGAAGAAAATATTTGTACCATCATTCCATCTTCAGGTGATACTTTTATCAACTGATCCGATTTGAAATCTACTATCCAAATAAATTTTCCATCCCAAGCAATATCACGTGGGTTCGGGCTATTTGATTCGAGAATTTTCAACGACTTACCCGTTGTAGGATCAATTTGATACATAAACTTCTCACCCGCATCGATGTGCCAGAGATATTTTCCATCCCATGCTAAGCCCTCGGGATGATAGCCGGGAGAATCGAAGCTTGAGATAACCTCACCCGTTTCAGAATTGATCTTATAAATCTTATCGGTGTAAGCATCGGCGAGCCAGAGATTTTTGCCATCGAAAGCGAGACCCGTAGGCATTAGTCCGGGTGTTTTGATTGTTTTCATCACATCCCCGACTCGTGCAGATACACAAACACTCAACAGAAAAAACAGCGAAATAATTTGCAGTATTTGTTTCATAAACTAATTCCTGAAAATTTTAAAATACAGTTAAAGGGTATAGTTTGGCGGAGAGGGAGAGATTCGAACTCTCGATGGAGCAAGCCCCACACCGGTTTTCGAGACCGGCTCTTTCAACCACTCAGACACCTCTCCATTCAATATCTTCATGCGATGGAAAAACTCATGCTTAATCTACTAATAATGAGTGTGAAAAACAATTTAAGAAAGTAAATTGATTCAGGAATTAATGACTAATTCTTGACCAATGACGATACGAGTAGTTCTGAGTCGGTTCCAGGATTTAAGCTGTGCAATTGACACACCAAAGGATGAAGCGATACGATGCAGTGTATCTCCTTTTTTAACAATGTAAGTTTTGCCATTAATAGATTTTGATGAATCTTTTACCGCAAGCGACGATGAAGCTCCATTTTCATCAATAAGAATTTCTAACTCTTGACCAACCTTAATCTTCGTTGAGGATAAAGCATTCCATCTACTAATATCTTCAATTGCAACACCATATTGTTTGGCGATCTCACCAAGATTGTCGCCACTTTTTATTTGATATTTAATCCAATATGGACCCCTATATCTCCCATTATTCTTTTTATGTTCTGTAAGCACATTCGCAGTTAAAAGTGTTTCATGCTCAGAATCAGAGATATTATTTAACTTAGCATATTTATCCGATTGATCGGTTGGTACCCAAACAGCTAACGAAGCACCTGCTTTTATCAAACTACCATAAGGGATTTCATTCCAAACACGAATATCGCTAATGCGTACATCAAACCAGCTTGCAATTTTTCCTAAGGTATCACCTTTCCTAATACGATACAGAATTTTAGTTTTGCCATCTTTTCCTTCAACTAATAATTTTCTATTCTGTTTGATATTTTTAAATTTTTTCGGTGTCAAATCTTCTGAAATAACAGCGGAATATTGTTTTGTTGATGCTGAAACCGGAATTAGTAATTGTTTCCCGATAGATATCTTATGAGATTTAAGATTATTAGTCTCAGCAATCATCTGCGACGAAACCCCGTATCGTTTTGCAATCGAGCCAAGAACTTCCTTTTTACGAACAGTGTGAATCACCCAATTTCTTTTTTGTTCTTCAGGAAGGTTGGAATAATTTTTCTTAAATGTTTCAAATTTGCCTAATGGAATCCTCAGTTGGTAACCTTTATATCCCGGCGGTGTACACCCATGAATAAGTTCAGGGTTCAACTCCCGCAAAATTTGAGCGTCCGTTTCTGCACATTGGGCTAACAACGAAAGGTCAACGGATTCATCAACGGTACAATATTCATAATTGAGTGAATCTGCAGGAGTTACATCGAATCCATAACTCTTTTGATCCAACACCATAACTGTTACCGCAATATATTGCGGTACATAGTTTCGAGTTTCTCGTGGTAGAATAGGTCGTAATTTCCAAAAATCTCTTGAGTTGCTTAGCCTGATTGCTCTGGAAACTCGTCCTGCACCAGAATTGTACGCCGCGAGAGCCAGATACCAATCCCCAAACTCTGTATAAAGATCTCGTAAGTGGCGGGCAGCAGCATATGTTGATTTCTCAAAATCCCTACGCTCATCGAACCAAAAATTTCCTCTTAACCCATATAATTTTCCTGTACCCTTTATAAATTGCCAAATACCAACCGCTTTAGCCCATGACCGTGCGGTCGGATTTAATCCACTTTCAATCATCGAAAGGTAGATAAGCTCTTCAGGTACCCCTTCCTCATGAAACACTTTTTTCATCATTGGAAAATATTTTCCACTTTGATATAGCCAATGTTCAAAATGGCGTCTGCCACGCCCCTGGAAAAATTGAATATTCTGCTCCACGTGTCCATTAATTACCAGCGGTACAGAGGTCGCTGTGATGATCTTCCTTGGCGTGTCGTCATCGGCACTCGTTAGGGTTTCGTCAATTTGATTTAATTTTTTACGAAGGGCAAAGATCGAAGTTTGCGCACCTAAGCTATCAATGTTTGCAATATATTTCTCATAATCCTCGATTAGACTGCGGCTAAGATCATTAAAATCTTGATTATTTTCAATATTCGGATAATAAGCTAACTCATTCAGTATACCTATCGCATACTCAAATTCAGTAGCGCTTTGAGTCGAGTCTTTCTGATGCTCGGCGTTCAATGCATTCAAATAATGAGCTTGAGCTGCTTCTAATAATTTTATTGTAATTTCATCATAACTTGAATCAACAACAAACCTATCGGTATTCGACAATCTCATTTCATTTTTTGAGAGTGTATCCTTATATGTGGACGAAGGAAGACCTGAATCAATAAGGGATGTAGAAACTGATTGTTTCACTGATTTTTCAGTGGAGCAACCGAAAAGAAAAACTACGGTAGGTAGTATGATATATAGCTTCTTCAATAATCTAAAAATTTTAACAATATAATAAAAACAATTGTTGAAATATATAGTATTTAGAAGAAAATGTCAAGTACTTTTTTAAAAGAATGTAGTAAATCGCACAAAAATAGGGATAGTCTGATGATTATTCTCTTATAATGGAATATTTCCATGCTTTTTTTTAGGATTTGAATCTACCTTGTTTTCGAGGATTTGAAATGCACGAATTAATCGGGGGCGGGTTTCGCTGGGTTCAATTATATCATCTAAGTATCCACGAGCAGCGGCAATATATGGATTGGCAAACTTTCTCCTATATACTTCTACCTGTTCATTCAGAGCATTTTCTTTATCCGTTGCCTTTTCAATTTCTTTTCTGAAAATAATTTCGACCGCACCCTTAGGACCCATTACGGCAATTTCTGCCGAGGGCCAAGCGAAGTTAAAATCACCCCGAACATGCTTCGAATTCATCACATCATATGCACCACCATAAGCTTTACGTGTAATGACAGTTATTTTTGGAACGGTTGCCTCACAAAAAGCATATAAGAGTTTAGCACCATGCTTTATTATCCCCCGCCATTCTTGATCTGTTCCCGGAAGAAATCCAGGAACATCCTCAAATACGATGAGGGGAATATTGAACGCATCACAAAATCGAACGAATCGTGCGCCCTTGATTGAAGAATCAATATCCAACACTCCTGCTAACACAGCAGGTTGGTTCGCAACAACACCAACTGATTTCCCACCAAGCCGGGCAAATCCAACAATAATGTTTTGTGCGTATAAATCATGCACTTCGAAGAAATCATTATCATCTACGATAAGGTGAATGACTTCTTTCATGTCGTATGGTTTGTTTGGATTTTCCGGTACGATGGAATTGAGTTTATCCTCCTTTCTGTTTGGATCGTCTTTGGTTTGTACAAACGGTGAATCGTCTAAATTGTTCGGAGGAATAAAACTCATTAGTTTGCGGATCGCCTGCAGACAATCGATTTCATTTTCACATGCGAGGTGCGCTACACCGGATTTTGTGGCGTGAGTAACCGCACCACCTAAATCTTCGGATGTTACATCCTCATGGGTAACAGTTTTCACAACATTAGGACCTGTAACAAACATGTAACTCGTGTTCTTTACCATGAAAGTAAAGTCGGTGATTGCTGGTGAGTAAACAGCCCCGCCTGCGCACGGGCCCATCACTGCTGAGATTTGTGGTATAACTCCTGATGCTAACGTGTTACGGAGAAAAATATCAGCATATCCACCAAGACTTACTACACCTTCCTGAATTCGCGCACCACCAGAATCGTTCAACCCAATAATCGGGGCACCAACCTTCATCGCCATATCCATTATTTTACAAATCTTTTCAGCATGAGATTCCGATAGTGAGCCGCCGAAGACTGTAAAATCCTGACTGAAGACAAACACCAATCTGCCGTCGATAGTACCTGTACCGGTTACAACTCCATCACCAAGAATTTTCTGTTTATCTAAACCAAAATCGTGAGAGCGATGTTCCACAAGTGTATCAATCTCTTCGAAGCTGTTACGGTCGAGTAGGACTTCAATACGCTCCCGAGCAGTAAGCTTGCCTTTCTTATGCTGGTCTTCAATGCGTTTTTCACCGCCGCCCAATTTGGCTTTTTCTTTTAATTCATTTAATTGTTTAAGTTTATCGGCTTCATGTTGTATCGACATCTTCATCGTCATTAATAATTATTTAATGTTTGAAAATATAGTGAAAGATGATGTGGATATCAAGCGATAATGATCGTGAAACAAAATAAACCTCTCAGATTATTCTCTCAATCACTCCACCCCCCACTAATTTTTCTCCATCATACATCACTAATGATTGCCCAGGTGTAATCGCTCGCTTTGGTTCATCAAATACAACTCGGATTTTTCGTTTGCCATCAGGATAAACTGTTGCGGCAGTGGATGTATCCTTATAGCGAACCATCGCCTGAATTCGCATACCATGCTCGATGTTCGCCACACTAATCAGATTTATATCCTCCGCAATCAAGCTGCTGTGGAGTAAAGCCTGATTCTTTCCGATCTTTACAATATTTTTCTGGGGATCGATTTCAGTTACATATACTTTTTCACCGTATGCACCAATGCCACTCCGCTGTCCGATTGTATAAAAAGAAATACCATTATGTTTCCCGACAACTTTACCATCGAAGATAATGTCACCCTCAGAAATGTTCTCGTTCATTTTTTTAAATCTCTCTCTCAGAAATCTTCGATAATCATTATCAGCCACGAAACAAATCTCGAAACTTTCTTCCTTCGCCGCAGTATTTAGTTTGTGCTTAGCTGCAATTTGACGCACTTCCGATTTTGTTAAATCACCCAGTGGAAAAATCGTTCGGCTCAAGGCATCCTGAGTCAACTCCCACAATGCATAGGTCTGATCTTTTTCAACATCGCGGGCGCGGAGTATATTATATCTCTTTGTTTGTTCATCAAATATGATTTTGGCATAATGCCCTGTTGCAATATATTCTGCACCTAATGTATCTGCCTTTTTTAATAGCTCTCCCCATTTGATTTTCGTGTTGCAGATTATGCAAGGATTTGGTGTCCGTCCATTTTTATATTCATTGACAAAATTATCGATAACATCTCGACTAAATTGTTCTGAGAAATCAATTATATAGTGTGGGATGCCTAACTTTACTGAAACCATTCGTGCATCGTTAAATGAATCAAGTCCACAGCATGACGATTCGCGATTGATGTTCCCGCCAACTTCCTCGAATTCGAACATTTTCATCGTAACACCGATGACATTATACCCTTGCTCAAGAAGCAGCGCCGCTGCAACAGAGGAGTCTACTCCACCGCTCATTGCTACAACAACTTTTTTATTTTTGTTTGAATATGTCATTTGTGATAATCAAAATAAGAAAAAGGGCTGGGAAGAACAAAGATAGTAGTGGATAATTGGAGTGTTGAAGTGATGTGGATTGAGGTAGGAATGAATGAAGGTCAAGACAGTTTCCGCTGAAACCTGTAATCTAAAATCTAATATCCACCTGTACTCCAACTCGACTATCTTCATTGCTTTGGATCTGGTCTAATCCACTTCCGATTTTCTTCACATCGTCACGGATGTGGTCGGTGTACTTTGCTGATATTGTGAGTCCTTCGAATGGTTTGTATTTAAAAAGAAAATACCAACGAATACCTTCCCCATAAAGAATTGGAAGCGTAAGAACACCATCTAAGTCTCGTTCATATTCATAAATACCGGACTGATAGGAATCTGAACGAAAATATGCGACACGAAGACTCAAACTCAGTTTATCAACTGGATTAAATGATAAATCTTGTATGAAGACAATTCCTTTCTCACTTTTATTTGTAACATTCTCGATTAGATAAAGCTTATCAATCCTACCCCGAATTTTTACCTTACGCGTCAACAGGTAATCGACATTCAAACGAACCGTTTGTTTGTTGATTCTCCCATTAACCGATGTTAAAAAACCAAAATCATTAACCCGCGATTGTGATTTATCACCGACTTTGCTCCTATAGCGTGTAAGAATATTCAACCGAGGATTTGGTTTCACCTCAATTTGAGCAAATATATCTTTCCCTTGCGATGGAAACAAATGATTTTGCGGCTGCGGTAAATAAAAAATATCGGAGTAGGATGATATCTTCATATACTTCAGCGGTTGAAATTGTAAACCGATATAGAATCCCTGTTCGTTGGAAGTCCGCTCACCAAATGCTAAGCCATGCAAACTAATAAAACTATATGGATAAGATCGAATAGTTGTAATAATCTTCACCCCTTCTGAAACATGAAACAGTAAGCCGCTATTCCCCCCGATCACCTGATTACTTCTTGCCCATTCTCCGAAAATACATACTGATGTAATCGAAAAATTATAATCAATGGAAAATATTGAATAAGAATTATCAAAAAAGCGATTAGCTTTTTGTAAATATAGCGAGCGCGAAAACATAGTATTGTAAAATGTAAAACCCACGTGATCATTTCGTGTTATCTCATAAAAGCATCGAACACCAAACAATCTTTCAGAGAAATTGTTTCGTTTATTACGTTCCGAAATAGTTCTAAAATACCCTGATGTATAAAAGCTCGTGATGTTGCCGATTGAATCAATGTAAGCACTCCGATGTGTATTCGAATAGAAAACCATCGGCATAATGCTGCCTAATTTTAGATGTGCGGCTGCACCTCTAAAATACTCATTCTCTCCCGATGAACAATATTGTTTGATACCTGAACCTTTTCGATGAGCTGGTAAAATAACACTCGCTCCTTTAGAGATGTCATATCCACGCCACAATACCACTCCTTGACCTGCTTCAACATAATAATCTCCAAAAATTATTTTTGAGAACGGACCAACGTTTGAAAATGCTATATTACCAGTCACGAAATCTGAATATCGCATCTCACCTGCATCTTTTTCCAGCAACAGTCCGCCAGAAATATGTTCACCGATTCTTAGATTCATCCGCTGATACGATTTTATTGCAGAACCTTCATATGCTCCATTTCGGATACCTGCCGTAGATTCAAGACGCTTTATTAATCTTGAACGAATTTCTACGCTCTTTTTCATTTGATCTCCAAGCAGAAAATCTAGCAGAGGAGAATCTTCATCTTCTCGACTTTGTTCAACAATCTCCTCAAGTCTGATTTCAACAGAGAGTGAATCGTTAACCATTAGCGAATCGAACCGTGCTTCACTAACAATGTTGAGGGATATGAGAAACAAAAACAATCCGAATAATCTTCTTTGATTATTCATGGTTGCTGCTCCCTTTGAATTGTTACAGAGAAAGAGTGCGTCCAGCCTAAAATTGGATGGATTGATACTGCGTAATCTATGCTAAAAAAAGAATATCGGATTCCGATTCCAGTTGAATACGAAGCAGGTTCATTACAATACCCACCGCGCAAAGCTATTGCATCAACTACCCGATACTCGAAACCAAATCTTGTAGACGGCTCGAAAGAAGTTTCCTTCTGAACATCGAGCATCAGGCTGAGATTTTCTAATGGAAGAAATGCAAAACCACCTGTTAAACACTGTGGTATTTTTTCAGAAGAGCTTCCAATCTTTGGAGAGTTAATATTTTTCATTGATATACCCCATCGAAGTTTATCTATTAACGGAATAAGGATTCCGAGATCGATACCGAGAGCACCGGCTGAACCATAATTTTTAATGGATACCATGTGGTAATTCAGATTAATACCTAAATGAATTCCCGTTATAATATTGGAATAAGCAAGCGAGCCAGACAGTTCGCGATATAACTCAAATCCGTATCTCCGTGCGGATAAACAAACCACACCATCCCTCGTCGGTATCGCTGCTGCAAATGATGAAAGGGAGAGCTCAGATAATCCTAATGGTTGTGGTGAATAGAAAACAGATACCTGATAATTACTAAGCCCTGCCAAACCTGCCACATTAAAATGAATCGCCCATACGTCGTCGGCTAAACCAACAAAGGTATTACCAAACGCAGATGACCGAGCTCCAACTTCTCGTTGCTCGAATCCACCCATCAAGCTCTCGGCTAATACTATATAAAACAGTAGAAATTTCCACATTTCAACCTCCTTTATCTTTATTTTATACTTTTTTTATTATTAACTTGAACATTTGGAATCAATTATCTATATTTTATGAACAATCTGGAGTTCAAAATGAAATACTATTTCTTAATCATTGTATGTTTTTTACTTTTCCTTTCGCTGTCAACAGCACAAGAAATCGAGTGCGATGTTAAACTCAATCTTGAATCACTCACTGCATCAGGAAGTCGCGATAATCTTAGCGATTTCACTCAGCAGATTAAACAATACATCAATTCCTATCGTTGGACAACGGAAGATTATGGTGATCAAAAAATTAAATGCTCGATGGATATATCTATCCAGGGAACCAAAGGCGAACATCAATACGTGGCACAGGTTTTTATAGGCAGCCAACGACCAATTTACAAAGCCGGACGTAACAGCGCCATCGTTCGATTGATGGACGATAAATGGGAATTTGAATATATCCGTAATCAAACTCTAACACATATCGATTCACGATTTAGTCCATTATTAAGTTTTATTGATTTTTATATGTATCTGATTCTCGGATACGATGCAGATACATACACATCAAATGGCGGAACTCCTTATTTTCAGAAAGCGTTCGATATAGTAAACTCAGCACGCGGCTCTGCGACTGATACAAAAGGATGGGACCTTGCATCTCAGGGTACATACTCACGCGCACAACTAATCGATGAGCTTCTTAATCCGAAGTTCCAAGATTTCCGGAAGGCGGTTCACATTTATCATTTCAGGGGAATAGATTCCCTCTTTACTAACAAAACAAGACCACTGAAGCGAATGCTTCAGGCATTGGATAAGATAGGAAAACTTCGGCAAAAAATCAACCAACCAAGTCTCGTCATTCGGACTTTCTTTGATACAAAATATCTTGAGATTGCGGAGGCATTCCAGAAATATTCTAATCCCAAAATTTACACACGGCTCAGTGAGATAGACCCTGAGCATCAAAAAACTTATGATGAGTATTACGAAAAAAGAAGATAAAACTTGAGACATCTGAAAAATGAAGTAATAGTCATGGTGAGCTTGTCGAACCATGACATTCCTGCTCAAATTCACGCTTCGACAAGTAAGCCTAAGGCTTACAAGCTCAGCGTGACCTTTTTTGGTTATTTACTGAAGTTACGCAGATGATATAAACATAAGCAAAATAAGGTGTTATATTTGCTTATGTAAATGCAATTCCGCCATAGGCGGACACGTTGTTTTAGAAACTTTAATCCAACGAGTACTAAGATTTCTGAGCAATATAATCCGAAATGCTGCCTCTGTAGCATAAAACTTCTGCGAACTAAATCCTCGGATCGCA
>CAYYIJ010000028.1:0-24461 GCA_964471945.1 uncultured Chlorobiaceae bacterium | reverse complement strand
GTTAATCGACTGCTGCTGGCAGCTAACTAATAAAAGTAAAGTAACAAGCACAATAGATAAAAGTATGAACTCTTATCCTGAATAACCAAAATATTTTATTTAGTCGTTTAGTAATTAGTAAAGTTACGGTAATTCCCAGTGTTTGATTCTTTTTCACACTTTGTGTATATTTCCACGTACATAATAAACAATTTTTTTAACACCCAGAGGAATATTCATGAAAAATTTTACAATTTTCGCCCTACTTTCGATAATTATAACAGCATTTCCGATTATAACTGGTTTTCAGTGCGCATCGAAGGAAATGACCAGCGCTAAATTATACATTCAACGATCTGATTGGGAGAAAGCCGAAAATTGGCTTTCTCAGGAAGTAGAAAATAACCCTACGAATGCCGAAGCGTGGTGGCTTCTGGGACAAACACGTGTCCAACGCAATAATTATAAAGAATCGCTCGTAGCTCTAGATAATTCTTTAAAACACAGCAACGAGTTCTCCGAAAAAATAATTCAAATAAAAAAGGACGTATGGGGGCAGTCATTAAATCAAGGCGTGAATCTTTTCAACAAAAGTATTTCAGCTTCACCAGAAAGTGCAGCAATTCTTAGACAACAAGCAATTGAAAATTATCAGATAGCTCTCACCATAAATCCCGACAGCGTCATTACGTATCAAAATATAGCTGTAGCGCAACATGCGCAAGGTCTTTACGATGATGAAATAGTAACATTAAAAGAAGCATTAAAGAAGCAACAAACACCGGCACTATTCACCTCGCTCATCAATGTCTATCTAACTAAGGCGCAGGATGCTGACGCGAAGAATGATAAAACGACTGCCACTGAAAATTATAACGATGCTATCACATCTCTATTAGGAGCACGTGCCCTCGAGCCTGATAATGACGAACTGTTAGCAACGATGATCGACATCCACGTCAGAATTGGAAAAGCGAATGAAGCCAAGCCATACATCCGCGAAGCGATAGCTAAAGATCCAATGAATAAAATTTATCAGTACAACCTCGGTGTATTATTAATGCAGACTGACTCGCTCGAAGAGGCAATAACACATTTTGATGCAGCCATCCAACAAGATCCGATGTATGATGTTGCACTCCAGAACATTGGTGTTGCGTATATGCGGTTGGGTGATAAGATGAAACAAGCAGCCCAAAATACGGATTTGAAAAAAGAAACTGATAAAACATATTTAGAAAAATTTAAAAAAGCAGTTGGACATTTTGAAAAACTCGTCGAGATTAAAAAAGACGACCCTAATTCATGGGATTTGTTAGCTTCTGCCTATGCCAATGCAAATATGTTGAAAGAAGCCAAGGGAGCGCTGGAAAAATCTGACGCTTTAAGGAAGAATAAATAAAACAATTTTTATGCTGATGATACCAACACAAAGAACAATCACATTTTATTTAAAGGACTAATAATGGCAAATCCCAGTCAACAACCGCAGCAAATTAGTATCGAATTAGGTGAAAAAGAAGCTGAAGGAATATATTCAAACTTAGCAATTATCACCCATTCACCCGCAGAATTCGTTATAGATTTTACGCGTGTACTACCCGGTGTACCCAAAGCGAAGGTACATGCCCGAATCATAACAACTCCACAACACGCTAAGTTACTTTTAAATGCACTCAGGGATAACATCGAAAAGTTTGAGAAAACGTTTGGTGAGATAAAAATTCAAGGTGAGCCATCTCATGGCGGATTCGGTTTCCAGCCACCAACAACTGGTGATAAAGTACATTGATCTCTCCCCTTCCGATGCTAGAAAAATATATTCTATCTTAATCTGTTATTATAGTATATATTTACTTAAATCTTTATTTTTAATAATTCGATTAAGTGCATCCTCGACCATTTCTTTTGTAATCATTATCGTTTTTCCAACATATATATCCGGTGCTTCAAATAAAATTTCTTCTAGGAGTGTTGTCATAATTGTGTGCAGACGTCTTGCCCCGATATTTTCTACCTGCTCGTTGACCTGAGCAGCTAACTTCGCAATTTCGCGTATTCCTTCCTCTAAAAAATCTAACTTTACACCTTCGGTTTCCAACAATGCAGCATATTGTTTGATGAGTGCATTCCGTGGTAATGTTAATATTTTTACAAAATCATCTTCGTTCAAACTGTTGAGCTCAACACGAATTGGAAATCGCCCCTGCATCTCTGGTATCAAGTCCGATGGCTTTGATACATGAAATGCACCCGAAGCAATAAAGAGAACATGATCGGTTTTCACCATACCATATTTTGTCAATACGGTAGTACCCTCGACGATCGGCAGCAAATCACGCTGAACACCTTCACGCGATACATCGGGCCCAGCACTGTGTCCCCGTTCTCCTGCAATTTTATCTATCTCATCTAGGAATACAATTCCTGAATTTTCTACTCGCTCAAGCGCTTCTTTAACGATAGATTCAGTATCGAGCAATTTTTGTATCTCCTCCTGAACAAGAATGTTTCGTGCTTCTGCAATGGTCATCTTCCGTTTTTTTGTTTTTTTGGGAAGAATATTCCCAAACATTTCTTGTATGTTCACTCCCATCTCTTCCATGGAAATCGGTCCAAAAACTTGCAGCGATGGATGTTGATCAGAAGTTACATCAATTTCAATCATTCTATCCTCCATATCGCCCGAGAGAAGTTTCTCACGAAATTTCTCTCTTGTTGGATAAGTCTCGCCCGATTCAATTCCATTTTCAACGGGTATAGCACCTGCTTCAACTGGATGCCGCCGTTTAACAGGTGGTAAAAGTGTATCCAAGATACGTTCTTCTGCTTGTTTGACTGCCTTATCATGCACCTCAGAGGATTTTGCACCTTTTAACATGTTGACAGCAAACTCTGTTAAATCTCTGATCATAGATTCAACATCTCGCCCAACATAACCAACCTCAGTAAACTTGGATGCTTCGACTTTGATAAAAGGTGCATTCACTAATTTTGCCAATCGCCGGGCAATCTCGGTTTTGCCTACACCTGTAGGACCTATTAGAATAATATTATTTGGCATGATTTCTTCACGCAATGGCTCTTGTGTTTGCAGACGACGCCACCTGTTGCGGATGGCTATTGCAACCGATTTTTTTGCCGCTTGCTGACCAATTATGTACTTGTCTAATTCACGAACAATCTCGCGTGGTGTCAATTCACGGATCGTGTCTTTTTTCAATTTTCGATTCATTATAATTCTTCAATGATTATATTTTTGTTGGTATAGATACATATATCAGCCGCAGCTTCGAGTGAAGCTCTGACAATTTCATCGGCATTTAGTGTGGTGTGTTTTTTCAACATACGTGCGGCTGCGAGAGCATAATTACCGCCTGAGCCGATCGCTACGATGCCATCATCGGGTTCAACGATTTCTCCAGTCCCGGATATGATTAGTGCTTGCTCAGTATTAAGAACAGCGAGAAGCGCTTCCAATTGACGGAGATATTTATCTGTTCGCCAATTTTTTGCTAATTCGACCGCAGCTCGAACAAGATTTCCGTGATATTGCTGCAACCTATCTTCAAAGCGTTCAAAGAGTGTGAAGGCATCTGCTGCAGCACCTGCAAAACCAGCAAGAACAGTATCGTTGTACAACTTCCTCACTTTCCGTGCACCTTGTTTCATGATCGCATTTCCAACGGTAACTTGTCCATCAGCCCCAAGGACAGTCTTTCCGAGATGAGTTAAACCGATAACTGTTGTTGAGTGAATTAGCAGTGACATTTAGATACTTTCAATAAAAAAATTAAATTTTTCTTCGAAGTCTCGCGACCGGTATTTTCATCGCTTCCCGATATTTTGCGACCGTGCGGCGTGCGATATTCAATCCTTCTTTATTTAATATCTCCGCTATTCGATCGTCGCTTAGTGGATGGTTGGGGTCTTCTCTTCTGATGATTTCACGGATTTGATTTTTTACTTCCTTATTCGACACTTCCTCACCAGTTGATGTAGTAAGTTTATCACTAAAAAAGTGCCTCAATTCAAAAACTCCGAATTCTGTTTGAACATATTTACTATTGACTACCCTGCTGATTGTGGAGATATCCATACTGATGATTTCAGCGATATCCTTATAGATCATCGGTCGGAGATTTTCTCCAGTTTCAAAAAATGTTTTTTGTTTTTCAATTATTGCCCTCATCACTTTCAGCATAGTTTCACGGCGTTGGTTAATGGATGTGATAAACCACTTAGCAGATTCGAAACGTTTTCGTATGAAATCTCTCACTCCATCAGCGGCGCCATTCTTATACCTACGTGTCATCAGTTCCCTATATCTAAGGTTGATTCGAATAGGAGGAACATTTTTATCATTTAACATTACGATAAAATCATCATTATCTCTCTCAACCGTAAAATCTGGAACTATATAATTTTGTTGAGGAGTATACTGTCCTTCACCAGGTTTAGGATTAAGTTTTTGAAGAAGCTCAATAATAGGTTTCAATCCATCGATTGTTATGTTAAGATTCTTCGCTAGATCTTCATAATGTTTCATCGTGAAATCTTCAAAATATTCTCGAAGAATCTTTAGTGCCTTTTCAGTAAGCTCAGTATTAAATTCACTTGCTTCTAATTGAGCAATAAGACATTCCTGAAGATTTCTTGCACCTATCCCAGGGGGTTCGAGATGCTGAATCATTTTTAAAATCTCTTCCGCCCGTTCAATGGTGATGGTAAGTCCTTGAGACAAATTCACGTCCTGAACAATCAAACCAATCTCCCGCTGGAGGTAGCCACCGTCATCAATATTACCAATGATCTCATCGCATAATTGTTTGTCTTCGTCGGTTAAATCAAGAAACAGGATTTGGTCTTTAAGTTTTTGCGAAAGCGTAACATCGGCCGGCTGGGGAAATTCGTCACGATCTTCGTCATTATTACGAATCATTGTAGCTTTATAACCATCAAGATTATCATTCATGAAATCTTCAAATGTATAACGATCTTCAGCCGAAATAGTTTCTTTTTCAACTTGTGCGGTTTCCTCAGAAACTTCAGTAGCCGTTTTCTCTTCAATCTGTTCCTGAGTCAACTCCATATCTTCACCCTCCTCAAGCAATGGATTTATTTCCAATTCAGCTTTAATGCGCTGCTCGAGTGCCAGCACAGGCAATTGAAGCAATTGTAGATACTGCACCTGTTGGGGTGTCAGCTTCATTTGCATCGTTTGTCGCTGTGAAAGATTTAACATAGTTTCTATTTCTTAATGAACCTATCGAATTGAATTGCTGTTATAATATAAACAAAGATCACGAAATTTGTTGTACCATTCTTCTCCATATTTACGAATTAGTGCATCTTTTAAAAAATCGAATAATTGTTCTTTTTTCATCGTACCATATATTCTCGCCGATTCGCACTCGTCAATTCTTACAAGCCTGAGTTGCTCATTGCTACTATATGTAACTCGAATTGGGAACAAATGGCACGAAATCGGTTTTCGCCATTTCGTTTTCCCTTCTAAGAAAGCTATCTCAAGTGAGCATCGAGCAACATCATCTGCAAAGCAGGTAAACACACAAGCTTTGCTGTCGATGCAGGTGGTTGAGAAATTTCCAGGGGTGCCTTCAACACAACCTTGTGTCTCAATTACTTTTCGATGCTGCTCCTTTAGATATTGCTTGACGAACGGATACGCGCACTGAAGCTCAGGAAGTTCATCATCACTTACCGGAGCGCCACGATCACCATAGATGGTACAACATGCACCTTTACATTGTGAGAGTATGCAAGCGAAACGTTCATTAGCAATATCGTCCTGAACGACTATATCGCCTATGGAAAACATTGCTATATATAATACAAAAGTTTTTCCAAAGAGAAAAATTAATTTTTTACAAACATCTTTCCTGGTAATTGCTTAACCAATCCTTTGAACTCTAAACTTAGCAAATTGACAAGTGCGTCGGATGTAGTTACTTTTGCATTTTCTGCTATTACGTCTATTTGGACTGGAGTTTCTAAAAGAACATCATAAATTGCTTTTTCAAAAAAATTTAACGGGGTCAAGGGTTTGTTACATTCATGATCCTTACCTTTTAAAATAGGTTTTAGCTTTGTTGCCAACTCAAACAATATATCATCAATATTTTCGACAAGCTTTGCCCGCCCTTCTTTTATCAACGCATGGCAGCCACGGCTTAGTTTTGATGTTGTATTACCTGGCAGTGCAAAAACTTCACGATTTTGATCGAGTGCGGTATTTGCAGTTATCATCGCACCACCATTTATATCCGTTTCGATAATGACTGTTCCCAATGATAATCCGCTGATAATACGATTGCGGCGTGGGAAATTTTCTGCATCCGGTTTTGTCCCCATTTCAAATTCTGATATAACTGCACCATTTTTATAGATGCGTTCAGCTAAATTCTTATTTTCAGGAGGATATATTACGTCCAAACCAGAACCTATAACAGCAATAGTTCGCCCTCCTGATTTTAATGAAGTGTTATGAGCTATGGTATCTATGCCACGAGCAAGACCACTGACGATCGTTATACCAATACTCGATATATCCTGTGTAAATCTTTCAGCCATTGTTCTCCCATACTCAGATGGTAAACGTGTACCGACAACAGCGATCGTATATTTATCTGCTTCTACAAATTCACCTTTAATAAAAATAAAAGCGGGTGAATCATAAATCCTTTTCAGGAGTTCGGGATATTGATCATCTAAATATGTAATAATATACGCTTCAGCACGATTTACTTTGGATAACTGTTGCTCTGCATATTTCTTTGCATCATCGAATTGCTTACTCTTAAAAAAGTTCTTTATTACATCAGCAAGTTTTTTACTAAATCCTTCGACTGCAGCGATTTCTTTTACAGAAGCATATTGAACAGATGAAGGATCACCGAAATGAGCAACAAGTGTCTTCAGTCGATTTGCACCAACATTTGGAATTTGAGAAAGGACTAAAAGATCAAAAACAGAAATCATAAAACTTGCATCTTGTCTCTCATTTTCTTCATTTCACCACATCTAACCCATCCACTACTGCAACAACAACTGAATGCACAGGCGCTTTCTTATCCTTGATTACCTGTGCCGCGCTCTGCCCTTCCTGAACAACGAGAACTGTATCACCAACACCCGCATCAACGGAGTCGAGAGCTAACAAATCCCGGCCGAAGAGATTCCCTTCAAGATCAATCGGTTGAACAATTAATATTTTGTGCGGCTTAAGATGTTCATTCTTCTGTGTAGCGACGAGTGTTCCGATTACTTTACTTAGAATCATATCATTTTAATAAAATATTTTTTTTAATTGTTCGATGAGTTGTTTTGCCCTATCCATCGATCGAGCTTCAGCTATTATACGGATGATCGGCTCAGTGTTTGATTTCCTCAGATGTATCCAAGAATCTTCAAAATCAATCTTCAAACCATCATCAGTGTTGATTTTACCTTCTGATTCATATTTCCGTAGAATCGTTTCGAATACACGATCTGTATCCTTCCTACGAATTTCAAATTTCGATTTAACAATTGAATAATTTGGAAGCGACTCTTTCAATTCGGAAATTGTTCCATTATATTCTGCAAGCTGTTGGAGAATCAATCCGATGCCAACAATCGCATCACGCGTATAGTGGACAGCAGGAAGAATAACTCCTCCGCTTCCTTCTCCTCCTACAATCGCGCCAACCTCCTTCATTTTCTGGGCAACATTAATTTCACCGACAGGAGTTCGGAAGACAGCAGCACTATATTTCTTAGCAACATCATCGACAGTACGCGTGGTAGAGAGATTAACAACAACTTTTTGAGTTGTGAGCTTCATTTTCTCGAGAATGAATTTTATGACAGTTGTAATTGTGTATTCTTCACCGAATGGATTACCTTCCTCATCAATCAAAACTAATCGATCAACATCCGGGTCGACAGCGATTCCAAAATCTGCTTTGTTCGCCCGTACTTGATTGCACAGCTCGGCAAGATTTTCAGGAACAGGTTCAGGCATTCGCGAAAATATTCCGCTCACTTCACAATTAAGTTCTACAACTTCACAACCTAAATTACGAAGCATCTTTGGAACAATTGTACCACCAGATGCATTGATGCAGTCGACAACGATTTTAAATTTTCGTTTTATAATCTGTTCAAGGTTAATATAAGGTAAATCGAAGACAGAATCGATGTGCTGCTGTATGAAAGATACGTCTGTAATATGTCGTCCAATTTTATTCCATGCAGCATAGTTACATTTTTTTCCTTCTGCAATCTCCCAGAGCTTTTCGTTCTCCTCAGCATTTAGGAACATCCTCGTCTGTGCGATAAATTTTAAACCGTTCCATTCCATTGGATTATGACTTGCAGTTATTGCAATTCCACCAGCAGCACTTAATTTTTCAACGGCAAGAACAATGGTTGGTGTGGGTGCAACTCCAAGGTCCACAACATCACAACCCATCGAAAGCAGGGTTGAAGCTATAACGTTTCCGATTATCTTGCCGGTTATTCTTCCATCTCTGCCAATCACGATTCTACCATTATTACAGTATTGGGCAAATGCCGCTGAGTATTTCACAATAACATCGGGAGTGAGACTTTCACCCACGATGCCGCGAATACCTGATATGCTTAATATTAAACTCATATTTACATTGAAAATGTAGTAAAGAAGTTGGTGAGAATCAAATCGTTGTCTTTTATTTTAAGTGAGGAAGGAGTACATTTAACAAGTTATCAAACAATACGATGGGATTAAAGGAACAACGCAGCAATACCATCTCTTCAGGAGTAAATTTCTACCGACTTGAAGCAACAAGTGTTATTGGCAAAAAAAACCTCAAACATATAGTGGTGGGTTTTGTTTTTGTATAGAAAAAACTCAAATTTATCTTCTCCTTGTGTTTTTATAATAATTTCCGTAAGTTTAACTAGAATTTACCATTAGGTATTTTTTGTAATGCTTTCAGCAGTTGATAAAAAAATCTTATTAGAAACAGCACGTAAAACCATCGAAAAAGGTGTGCGGGGTAAAACTAATTTATTACCCGAGATAATTCCCAAATCATTGATGGAATTCTGTGGAGCATTTGTTACACTTCACAAATTTGGCGAGCTGCGCGGCTGCATAGGTTACATCAAAGGTGTTTTACCTTTGATCGAGACTGTCAAAGATGCGGCTGCAAAAGCAGCACTTGAAGATAACCGCTTCGCACCAGTTACTAAAGACGAATTATCAGATATCGATATAGAAATTTCAGTCCTATCACCATTGAAACTAATCAAAGAAATAAACGAGATAGAAATTGGGAAGCATGGAATTTTGATAGAATATCATCACAATCATGGACTTCTCCTTCCGCAAGTCGCAACAGGATATGATTGGGATAGGGAAACATTTTTAAACCAGGCAGCACGAAAAGCAGGTTTATCCACGGATCGTTTGAAAGATAGTGAAACTAAAATATACATCTTTACTGCAGACATTTTTGGAGAAAAAGAAAAACAATGACCATCCGTCAACCTGCAGTCGCTGGGATGTTTTACCCGGCAAATCCTGCAACACTCGAAAACGAAATTAACCAGATGCTTTCCAAAGCAACGATTAATCCATCCGTCTTAGGCGGATATGTTAGTCTCGTTGCTATCATCGTTCCTCATGCGGGCTATGTGTACTCGGGATTAACTGCAGCACATGCGTATAAACTCCTTCAACAAACTATATTCGAGACAGTTGTAATCATCTCTCCAAGTCACCGTGAATATTTTCGGGAAATTTCAGTTTACAGCGGTGATGCATACAGTACACCCCTCGGCAATATTGGCATAGATGAAGAAATCCGAGAAAAACTTGTTCAGGGTAATAAATTCATCGAAGCATCTACTCACGGTCATACTGGTGAACATGCTATCGAAGTGCAGCTTCCATTTCTACAAAAAGTTTTGAAAGATTTTAAAATCGTTCCAATCGTGATGGGTGACCAACGGAGTGAGCTTTGCTATCACCTCGCCGATAAACTGGCGGAAGTTCTTAAAGTCAAGCGAACGTTAATCGTTGCATCTACTGATCTTTCACATTATCACAGTGCAGAGAAAGCTGATAGATTAGATAAAATAGTTATTGATGACGTAGTCCATTTTGATTATAAAAAGTTAAGTAAAGATATAGAAACTGACCGAGCGGAAGCGTGCGGCGGCGGGCCATTGGTTACGACGCTAGCCACTTCGAAGAAACTAGGTGCAAATCATATCGAAATCCTGCATCACTGCAACTCGGGTGACATGACGGGTGAACTTGACGCAGTCGTCGGATACTTTTCTGCCGCAGTTCTAAAAACAAATTAACCATTCATGCCTAAACGATTTCCAAAAGTATCAATCATCGGTGCTGGGATTGTTGGATCAACACTCTCAGGAGCACTCTTCGAGAAGGGTTATCGTTTTGCTAGTATAGTCGATCAGAATGGTACTAAAGCACTCTCACTTGCACGAAAAGTAAAGTGCGATAAAACGGGAGTCGTTGTATCTGATGTAGCTGCCGCTTCAGAGATCATCTTTATTACAGTAAATGACAGTGCGATCTCACGAGTTGTTACAGATATAACCAAACAAAAAAAACTCTATTTCAAGAAAATGCTGATCCTACATTGTTCTGGAGTTTATTCAGCCGATATATTAGAACCTCTACGGAAAAAGGGTGTCATGGTTGCTGCCATGCATCCTGTGCAGATGTTCCCTTTGTTCCAAAGCGAAACAAAAATAAAATCGAAATTAAAAGGAATCTATTACGGTATTGATGGATTACCAGATGCGATCAGAGAGGTTCAAAAACTCATCGAAGATTTAGACGGAAAATCCATCATCATTCCAAAAGACCTGAAACCGCTGTATCATGTGGCGTGCGTAGTCGCATCGAATTATATGATAATGTTTTTGAATACTATTAGCGAGCTAACTTATCAGCTTAAATTGAAAGCATCGTGGACGGAAATCTTCGGACCGCTCATGACAACGACCATGGAAAATGTTGTTAAGACCTCGGCATCAAAATCGCTAACCGGTCCCATTGTACGTGGTGATTTCGATACTATCGATCTGCATCTTAAAACACTTTTACAATACACACCGCAATTCTTACCTTTGTATACAATCGGAGGAATAGAAACAGCACGACTTGCAAAAGATAATGGTAGAATAAGTCAAGAGGATTTTACCGAAATAATTCGTAAATTTAGAACATTCATAAAAACAAGTTCAATCGAGAAAATTACAAAGGTAAAACGGTGAAAGCACTAATAGCAAGTGGTGGACACGGCACACGACTCCGCCCTCTCACACATACACAAAACAAACATCTTATTCCAGTAGCTAATAAGCCGATTTTGCATTATGCAATAGAAGCGGCAGTTGACGCAGGAATAAAACAAATCGGAATCATTCACAATGCCGACAGCCAAGAAGTTCCTGATGCACTCGGAAACGGAAAAAGATGGGGTGTTAAGATTACATACATCCCTCAAAAAACACCAGCCGGACTTGCACATGTTGTGAAGATTGCCGAAAAGTTTATTGGCAAAGACAATTTTATTTTCTATCTCGGTGATAACATGGTCGTGGGAGGTGTAAAGCGATTCATTGAAGAATTTGAAAAAAGCGATTGCAACTGCTGGCTCACACTTGCAAAAGTAAACGATCCCGAACGATTCGGGGTACCTGTAATAAAGAATGGAAATATTATTAAAGTTGAAGAAAAACCTGTAAAGCCAAAAAGTCAGTTCGCAGTAGCAGGTATTTACATTTATGATAGACATATCTTCGAAGCTGTAAAGAAAATAAAACCGAGTAAACGCGGTGAACTTGAAATTTCAGACGCTCACACTTATTTGATTGAGCATGGATACAAAGTTGGATATAGCGAGATTACTGGTTGGTGGAAGGATACCGGTAAGCCATTAGATTTACTCGAAGCTAATCGTCTAATATTAGATAACATCGAACAAAATTTTCGTGGCGAAGTTGATAAAGCTTCATCTGTTCTTGGAAAAGTTATTCTCGAAGAAGGATCAAAAGTTATCAACAGCGTAATTCGTGGACCTGCAATCATCGGTAAAAATACTATGATAGAAAATAGTTATATCGGACCGTTCACATCTATCGGTAACAACACAATAATTCGAAACGCAGAAGTCGAATACAGTATCGTTCTTCGGGATTGCAAAATCATGAACGTTAGAATCCGTATCGAAGGAAGTATATTAGGTAATGATGTAGAAGTTGTTGAAGCAAATGGAAAGCCACACGTACACCGATTCATGATTGGGGATCAAAGCAGAGTTGAGGTGGCGTGAAAATATTGAGATATGAGATTTGGGATATGTGATTGCTTAAAGAGTATTATGGAAAAAGGATATGAAAAACTTGAGATTTTTAAGTTGTCTTATGAATTAGCTGTTAAGTCGATCCCCGCAAACATTGTAGAAGGTTACTGCTTACGACGACATAAGAATGAATACTTGCAATATCTCCATCGAGCTTTTGGTTCTTGTGAAAAAACAAATTATCATCTCGGAAAGATGATATTTCGTTTTATTGAATCGGTAAGTATCCATCATCTTTCTCCATCCTATATTAAAGAATCTGAAATTGAATACGAAACTTAATTAATTCACATCTCAAATCACATATCACGCATCAACCTATGAATTCCCAAACTATTCTTGTCTCCATAAATGATCGTATAGCTACTGTAACATTCAACCGTCCCGACAAGCTAAATGCCGTCAATCTGCAAGTCATTGACGAATTAAGACAAGCTTTTAAAAGCTTCGAAAAAGATTCTAACGTGGGCGTAATCATTCTTACAGGAGCGGGAGAGAAAGCATTCGTTGCCGGCTCTGATATCAACGCACTTGCAACTTTTGATCCTGCCGCGGCAGAGAACTATTCCGAAATTGGGAATAAAGTTCTTAGCTACATTCAAAATTTTCCCAAACCTGTAATTGCAGCGATTAACGGTTTCGCACTTGGAAGTGGTTGTGAGATTGCTATGGCTTGCCATATCAGAATCGCATCTGAGAACGCTAAGTTCGGACAGCCGGAAGTGAATCTTGGACTAATTCCCGGACATGGTGGAACTCAACGCCTTGCTCGAATTGTTGGTATTGGGAAAGCAATGGAACTTACATTGACAGGCAACGTTATAGATGCAAACGAAGCTTTCCGAATAGGATTAGTGAATAAGGTTGTACCTTTAACAGAACTAAAATCAACAGTTGAAGCATTAGTAAAGACGATTCTCACAAAAGCACCACCTGCAATCTCTCTTGCGATAAAAGCAATTAATTCAAACCTTGAAAATTCATTGAGTGAAGGTTTGAAATACGAAACCGAGCTATTCAGCGAGTGTTTTAATACAGAAGATATGAAAGAAGGAACAAAAGCATTTCTCGAAAAACGAAAACCAGTGTTCAAAGGGAAATGATAACTGCTAAATCAATGACTTTGCGTTGTCTATTACTTACGATGGTTACGCTTGCAGGGGCAGCATCGTTATTAGGAACTCAACAGAAACCACCCAAGCAGTTTGAAAACACAGAACGCGATCTTGTATCTCTTTCTCGAACTATTGATGCAGAGGTGGATTCAATTCTATCACAATTTCAAATAGCATCAAAAAATATTAGGAAGCGAACATTTACGATCCCAACTACAAATCTGAACCGTGTCGAACGACGTGTTACAATTCCATCTGATGTTGATCCTTTGCACATAAACCAAGCTATGAATATAATGGCTAAACAATATGACGGCAGGGCTATCGGTTCTGAAAATATGAAAGATAATACAGTTACAATACACATTAAGTTAGATGGATACATACTCGAGACTATAATTCTTAAATCCTTGATTTCTAAAAAACCAATAAAGAGAAAAAAATAGATAACATACCTCTGCTCCTTCTGCGTCTCCACGGTGAACTTACCGCTGAGTCGCTGAGAGTGCAGAGTTATTTATCAGAGACTTCTGAAATATTATAAAACCATACCCGTCATTCCGAACTTGTTTCGGAATCTAAGCGATTTTAGACCCTGAAATGAATTCAGGGTGACCCTTTGGGTGATTTTTCAATCAATTAATAAAATTATGGCAAAATATAAAACGAATACAGATACACAATTAATGGATAAAATCGTTTCACTTTGTAAGCGAAGAGGGTTCATATTTCAATCATCGGAAATTTACGGCGGCTTAAATGGTGCATGGGACTATGGACATTTGGGAGTAGAATTACTCCGCAATATCAAAGATGAGTGGTGGAAAACCATGACGTTTCGTGAAGATGTCGAAGGTTTAGATGCAGCTATCTTAATGCATCCACGTGTGTGGGAAGCGTCGGGTCACGTCGAAAATTTTACCGACCCTATGGTAGATTGTAAACAATGCAAATCAAGATATAGACTCGATATTCTATTTGAGGATATTTCAATAAAAACACAAAAGGATGTGTTACGAACAATTGATTCCCAAAAATTTCAAGGACAGCAAAAAGATGAATTTATATTGCAGGAATTTAAGAAAATCGCCGAGGCATCACCAAGTTCGGTGCTTACTGCCATCGGCTGCCCAACATGTGGTAATAAAGGAACTTTCACTGAAGCTCGGAAATTCAATCTAATGTTTAAAACATTCGTTGGACCACTTGAAGACTCTGGTGCAATTGTTTATCTACGTCCGGAAACTGCACAAGGTATTTTTGTAAACTTTCTGAATGTTCAAGCTGCATCGCGGCAGAAGCTTCCGTTTGGTATTGCACAAATTGGTAAAGCATTTCGTAACGAAATAAATACTAAAAATTTTCTTTTTAGAACACGTGAGTTCGAGCAGATGGAAATGCAATACTTTGTAAAATCTGGCTCTGATGACAAATGGTTTGAGTATTGGCGGGAACAGCGTATGCAATGGTTTATTGACCTTGGAATGAAAAAAGAAAAACTCCAATGGCACAGGCACGAACCAGATAAACTTGCACATTATGCTAAGGATGCATACGACATCGAGTTTGAGTTTCCATTCGGATGGGGTGAAATCGAAGGCATCCACAATCGAACTGATTTTGATTTATCCCGACATGAAGAATTCTCAGGTAAATCGATGAAGTATTTCGATGAAGAAACAAAAGAAAAATTCACTCCTTTTATCATCGAAACCTCAGCAGGAGCGAGCCGCTCACTGATGGCTTTCCTGGTAAACGCATACCATGAAGAAGAGGCTCCGACCGCTGAAGGTCAAATGGAAAGTCGTGTTGTTATGAAATTCCACCCAAAGATAGCACCTATTAAGGCAGCTGTTTTTCCACTTGTAAATCGTGATGGTATGCCTGAGATTGCGAAAAAAATTGAGTTGGAACTTCGGCCCCATCTCCGTGTGTTTTATGACGATAGCGGTGCTGTTGGGAGACGATATCGTAGGCAGGACGAAGTTGGTACACCTTTTTGCATAACTATCGACTCACAAACATTGCAGGATCAAACAATAACGATTCGAGATAGGGATTCGATGGTACAGGAACGAATTGCAAATGATAAAATAAAAACATATCTTTTCAACAAAATTAATTACTAATTCAACAACATTTTAAGGAGATTTTAAATGAATTTAATAAAATGGCATTTATTGGGAATTCTGTTGATTATCTTTTCAATATCAATAGGTTTCATTGGGTGCGATAAAGAAGATGTACTTGCCCCCGAAGAATTTGCACCACCAACGAATTTTAGAGCATTATCAATGGATGGACAAGTAAGGTTATATTGGACTGCAGCTCCTGCTGCTAAGACTGATGATTTTGCGGGTTATAGAATATTAGCAACACTTGGCACTGATACAATCAAGAACGTTCGTGTCACAAAAACTAAAACAGATACAACATTAAGTAATTTAAACAATGGTGCAATTTATACCTTCTCAATCCGATCAGTTAAAACGAATAATGACGTTAGCCAAGCAGTAACAATACAGTGGGGACCTACACAAAGATTCTCAACTATCAGAATTTTTGAATTTAAATCAGATAGTGTCTCTGGATTGCAATTTTCAACAGGACAAAGATGGTCTTTTAAATATGCAAATAGAGATAATATTGATTTATGGATCGACGGAAGAGTTGGGGATATCCTCCTGAAAAGCCCACATAAATACGAAACAACATTACCTATTGACTCGTTTCGTGTTTCCCAACTTGAACCTACTAATTCTCTTAGTATGGATGATCAAGTTAGTGTACCAGCCACGCTTTCACAAGATGCCTTGATAATAACACCCAACAAAGTCTACTTTGCTAAAATGGAAGAGGGAAATTATGTTCGCTTCCAAGTTACAGGTTCTGGGGGAACAGTAGCTAATAAAGATCGCTATGTTGATATTAAAATCGCATACAACTCCGGCACCGGTGCTTGGGCAAAAAGATGACCGATATTCTTTTATTCAAAACAAAAGCCGATCATTTGATGGTCGGCTTTTTATTATCTTAACAGAATGTTCACCATACTAAGAAAAATATTTTTATTAACATTCTTTGTAATCCAATTTCCTATAGAGAGCCGAGCACAATGGACAGGTGATTCTACAAGTGAAGCTCATATCTCTAAAGGTATTAGATATGTTTATAATCTATCCTTCGATAGTGCCAAGACCGAATTTCAATCTGTAATTTATTCACATCCTGATCACCCGGCGGGCTACTTTTTCCTTGCGATGATAGAATGGTGGCGAATAATGAGTGATTTCGAAAACACGAGCTATGACGATAAATTCATACGAATGTTGGACAAAGTAATCGACCTTTCTGAAAAAAGATTAAAAAAAGATAAAAATGATTTAGTTGGATTATTTTTTAAAGGTGGCTCTCTTGGATTTCAAGGACGATTGTACGGTAACCGTGAGGACTGGTTGAAAGCAGCAAACTGTGGCAGAGAAGCACTTCCTATTGTCCAAAAAGCATACAAACTCAATCCGAATAATTACGACATTTTACTTGGAATCGGTATTTATAATTATTATGCAGCTATCATACCCGAAAAATACCCATTAGTGAAGCCATTGATGCTGCTAATTCCAGAAGGTGATAAACTTAAAGGTCTCACACAACTTCGGGAAGCATCTGAAAAAGCAAAATATGCAAACATCGAAGCGACATATTTCTTAATGCAAGCAGATCAATATTTTGAAAGCCGACATTCCGAAGCATTTGATATAGCGAAAAAACTTCACAATCAATTTCCAAACAATGCTCTATTTCAAAAATACGTAGGTAGAGCCAGTGTTTCAACAGGGAATTGGGGTGAATTACAGCGAACATACTCACAGATTCTCGACCGTGCTAAGAATAAGCAAATTGGATATGATCATAGTACCGAACGCGAAGCTAATTATTACCTCGGCCTGTTCGAGATGAATTCTAATCGATACAATGATGCTCTTAAATACTTTTATCGATCGGATGAATTATCACGCACATTGGATAAAAAAGAGATATCCGGTTACATGGTGATGACGAATATGAAAATAGGCATGATTTATGATCTGCAAGGGAAACGTGATCTTGCTATTATGCAGTACAAAAAAATCTTGGATATGAAAGATTATCAAGATACACACAAGCTGGCGAAACAATATTTAAAAACACCATATAAATCATCATAGAGGAAGATGATATGCTTACGATAATTCTTTTCGGATTGATTGCAGCAACTGCCGAGGTAATCGGAGGCACACTGATTGTTTTACGAAAAGAGTGGCCCCGAAAGGTGCAGGAATATCTCCTTGCTCTGAGCGCTGGTTTCATATTAGCACTCGTCATCTTTGAACTAATACCTGAGAGCTTAGAATTACTCGGAGGGGTCGCCTCGATTTACATAATTATCGGCTTTGGTTTAATTCATTTCTTTGAACATACTATTGTGGGTCACCTCCATTTCGGTGAAGAAACCCACCATGAGATAATGGTTTCGAAAACAGCCAGTTTCTCAGCGTTCACTGGATTATTCATTCATGCTTTCTTTGACGGCTTCTCGATTTCTGCAGGGATGAATTTTAACTTTTCCATCGGATTATTAATCTTCATCGCAGTACTTCTACATAAAATACCAGAAGGTTTAACTGTAGCTTCGATTATGCTATCTGCTAATCACCCAAGGAAAACAGCATTTTTTGCATCTCTCGCAATCGGTGTTGCCACAATGCTTGGAATCCTACTTGTTTTCGTATTAGCAAGTGTTAACCAAAAAGCAGTCGGGATAGCATTCGCATTGTCTGCTGGTGCAGCTATGTATGTTGGTGCAAGCGACTTGATTCCCGAAATAAATCGCTCCCCAAATCGTATTACTCCGTTGATAGTTTTTGGTGGGATGTTGCTTTTTTACATCAGTAAACAATTGATGGAAAGTATTCTTGGTTAATACTTATTCAGTTCGAAGTCCCAAACTTATTCTATGCGTTGCCCCAATCTTCCCCAATGAATTATAACCATAATCCACTGATAAGAAATCTTTAGCAAATCCTACACCGACAGAAAAACCAGCTAAGCCAGCGCTGTGTTCAATCTTTAGTTCACTTCTCCGTTCATTATTATATCCAAATCGTAATTTGACGATAGGACTTGCGGTGAACTCTACCCCAATCGAAAATTGTTTGAGCTTGTTGAGAAATTCATCTTCGTTTAGTTTATGGAAATTTATCATAACAACTGCGGGAAGGTGCTTGGGATAGATGGATGCACCCACCTTAATATCCAGCGGCAGCTTTTCTCGTGTATTGATGTAAGGATCGATCTGAGTACCAAAATTCAATAAGCTCGCCCCAATAATAACTTGGTTTGGAATTAGAAAATATTGCAATCCGAAATCAAGTGCAGCAGCGGTTGAGTGCACTTCTGCAATAGAAGAATAAATAAACTTAAAATTAAAACCATAATTCATTTTTTCTAATAATACATCAGCAAACCCTGTGGTAAATGCAAATTCACCAGCGCCGAATTTTCCTAATTTTAAACCCTCTTCGCCAGTGCGTTCAAATTCACCATAGTTCATATAAATAATTCCCGCACCAACATGACCAAAATTTGGAATCAATGTTCCAAAGCTCAAATATCCTGAATTTATGTCGAGTATTTGCCTATAGTAACCAAAAGAGAGTGTGGGTGAAGTTAGAGTAGCTATTCCAGCGGGATTATAATAAATAACATTTGGATCGTCGCTTGAAGTAACAAAACTGCCACCAAGTGCAGCAGAGCGTGCCCCGACATCGTTCCGAAGAAAATCATAAGTTGAATTCCCTTGCCCAAAGATAATTTTCGAGCATATTAGGAAAACGCTTGTTAAAAGAAGATACCTTTTCATTTATATCCTTAATTCATCTCTACGAGTCGTTGACTCTTTTCAATTAATTATGGATTCAATCTAAGAAAATATTGTGTGAGATTCAAGCTTTTGACTTTATGTTGAAATTGACAATATCGAAAATATTACATAGATTACATGCAATAAGCGAATAGTCTGAACAGCTTTTTCTAGGGGATATATTATGAAAAAGATTATATTGTTTTACTTACTAACGACAGTCGTCACCGTTGCACAGGAACATCTCCTTATAAATCCCAACAATGAAGTTATAATGCTTGGGAAAAATGAAAATGCAATTGACGTTATCCGTGGTTCTCTAAACTTAAACAAACAACTCTCTGACTGCCCTGTGAATTATGTTTGGGGATTCGACGGTGAACATTTCCCAGTAACTGTAAACTTTGGAGCATATCACTTAGATGTTATGGCAATGTGGTACATTGCACCTGCATCTGGAACCATTGACACTATGTATTGGTTCATGTCCAATTACATAGGCGCTAGAGATTCATTAGTAAGGATACGAGTTTTCAAATCTAATATTAATAAAGGTAGAGGTCCCGGATCCTCTCCATATCCACCACCATGTATGAATTGGGGATATTACATTAATACAAACGACTATGATCAAGGTATATCACCATATCGAGATGAAGCTACTGATACAAATTGGATCTCGACAGCTCCTTATGGGCTTACAACGTTTGACCCACTTGGTGAAGAACTTTGGATAGATGGTGGAATCTGGTTTAAGATCAAACCGGGTTTAAATGTTTTCTCCTTTAATATTTATGGGTACAACTTTCCTGTGAATAAAGGAGACGTTTTTTTCGTAACAATGCGAGTTCCTTACACATTCATGCCCGATGAGAGAACAGAATGGTTGGCAGGCGGATCTGATGGACCTGTAAGTATTAATGATCCGCATTGGCCCTCAAGATTTTGGAAGTTTTATGAGCATGATCGTGGAGCAGGGAATTGTGCCGGTTTTCCAGTCGACTCGGTGAAAAAAGGTTGGGTCGCCCGTGGTCCTTTTGTTGATGATCCAAGGTATTCATCCGCACTTGCATGGTGGTTTTCGATGACAACAGATTCAAATGTACCTCCTACGATAATTCCGATTGAAAATTTAGGACACACTTTTTCAACCGAGCCAAGGGATATCTGTGTAGAGATTTTTGACTGTAATTATGCAAATCCGGAAAGTGCTGGTGTGGCAGCCGCTTATATTGAATATGCTATAGCAAAGATTAACGTAGATGAGCCATTATTCGGTCCTTTGATTGAAATTCCAATGCTATATACAGGTTTTAGTGACATGTGGTGTGGTACTTTTCCGGAACTACCAAAAGATAGAATTGTGAGATACCGGGTTACCGCACGAGATAATCAAGGACTTTGGCAAACAAGTGCTACATATTCTTATAAAGTTTTTAAATTCTTTAATCCATATTACTGGATAGATACGGGTTACGTATGTACAACAAAAAACATTAGTGGCTCAGGAACTGAAATACTATATGCTTCATTCTTTAATCCACCCAGTAGCAGTGGAATACCACAAGATGATGGCACCGCCGGACCATTTGATATAGGCGGACATTTCCAGTTCTTTGGCGATACTGTACGTTACGCATGGATTGGTGTAAACGGTGCTATAGCTCTTTCGAAAAGTCCAACCGACACAATAGATGTCAATGCAAATGGTTATTACACGTCAAAATGGGATTTTCCGATGCAACAGCACCATGGAAAATGGGATATCGTAAATGCTAATAAAATGCCTCCGAACTTCATCGCACCACTTTGGACAAATTTAGTTCTTGCCGATACCGGGATTATACCACAAACATTTGGTGATGTTAGATATGGCAATGCTGGAGATAGTTGTTTATTTATTGTTGAATGGGATTCACTCGGCGTTTTCAAGGAGTTGGATATCGTTCCTGATGTTAATACTTTTCGTGTTGTGTTGAATAGATGTGATGGTACAATTGAATTTCAATATGATAATTTGGGTTATCACGAATTGGATAAAAAAGCATTGATTGGTATGCAGCAAGATTCAAGTGAGCTAAGTGGAACAGAACCGGGATATGTTTTCCTCAATAGGAATGGATCTCCTTTAGAAACCAAACCACAAGAAAATTGGTGTGTTAAGTTTTATCCTGGTGTGGCACTTTACGTTAATGAAGGATGGCATCTACTTTCCATTTGCACGGATAGACCCGGGGCAATGGACCCAAAAACAATTTTTCCGAATGGGATGAGTGATCCTTTTAAATATACTGGTGTATATATTTCATTTAGATTATTAGAAAATGGTTTAGCTTTTTGGCAAAGATTTCGGAAGTATTCGTATGCAGGAGTCCCCGGATTTCCTGTTTACGATCGCTATGATACAGTTAGATCTGGTTGGAACATGATAGGCACAATTACCAAACCAGTTTCGATTAACACTATCGAGCAAAGTACACCAAATATGGTTATCTCTCATTACTTTAAATATGATGGTGAATATAAAATATCCAACGTATTAGAACCATGCCGTGGATACTGGGTAAAGGTGAATACAGCAGGTACTTTACGACTGCGCTCATCACCTTCACTAACAAAATTAATTGGACCAGATTATGCAGGGCTGAATAAATTAATAATACGAGATCAAACAACTCGCTATCAACAAGTTTTATTTTTTGGTGATGAGAATATCATAAAAGAACAATCAATCTATACTGATGAACTACCCCCACCTATGCCTTCATTCGATGCAAGATTTAAACATACCAGAGGAATGGTTGCATCATACCCTTCTGATTTAGATAATAAAAATATATATGAATATCCCATACAGATAACAAGTGAGAAATTTCCTGTAACTGTTCAATGGGAAATTGTTAAACCAACCGATCGTGCATTTACTTTAATACAGAATGGTAAGATACTCTGCGTCATGGAAGGCAAAGGAAGCGTGAGTGTCAATAATCAATCGGAGTTGTCGATAGCGCTTGTGAACGATCCAGCTATTCCGAAATATTTTGCACTTGAACAAAATTATCCCAATCCTTTCAACCCAACGACATATATCAGATACCAGATGCCAGAAACCAGATGGGTAACTTTGAAAGTGTACAACCTACTTGGTCAAGAAGTTGCAACACTTGTTGATGAGATGCAGGAGGCGGGATACAAATCGGTGGAGTGGGATGCTGCACGGCTACCAAGTGGAGTATACTTCTATAAATTAACTACTGGAAAATTTACTGGATTCAGGAAAATGGTTTTTATTCAATAAAATAAATGAGGTTAATATGATAATAACAAATGTATCAATTATCGTATTCATTATTATTACTCTGCAAAATTACTGTTATCCAAAGTGGTCACATGTTCGTCTGACAAGATGGGTGCCAGTAATGCATGAACAAGATAATGCTTTACTTGTAGGTAGTCCTGAATTGATATATCGTTCTACTGATTATGGAAATCACTGGGTCACACTTGGAAATACTAACGTTTATTACGTTTCTACTATTGAAACGATAAGCGATACGATTCTTGTGGGTGGACATTGGATGTGTACTTTTTGCGACCGTCCCCGGCCAGCAGTAGCCCGTTCTAATGATAATGGAAATACTTGGACGACAGTCTTATCGGCATATTACGGTGTTGGATCAATTCTACAAAGTAATAGATACATTTTCACAAATCCCGATGGAATGCTTTATCGTTCTGATGATTGGGGAGTTAATTGGAGTCGTGTTCCATCTGATTCTATATTTGGTTGGCGACCATATTTATTGTATGCCGATGAAATGACGCTTTATGCGGCAAAAGAAAATCAATTGTTTTACACAACCGATAATGGGGAAACTTGGCACTCAATGACTACGGGTTGGGGAAATGCATATGTCTATTCGCTTGTGAAAAGGGATTCGTTGGTCTTCACTGGTACGAGTTCTGGTGTGTACCGTTCTACAAATCACGGAGTGAACTGGGAAAAATTTTCTCCGGGAAATAACATTATTTTCGCTCTGCTTCTATTAGGCGACAATCTCTTCGCTGTCTGGAATTCTACGATTTACGTTACGAAAATTGTTTCTCAGAACTGGAAGAATGTAAGTACCGGAATAACTCTTCCAGATTATTCGTTAATCAATACCCTCGTACGTAACGGTCAATATCTTTTCGCCGGAACAAATTATGGAGTCTGGCGGCGACCATTATCGGAGATGATAATGCTAGAGAATATAAAGGTTAATAGAGGTTGGAATATGATTTCGTTATCGGCTGTAACCACCGATATTAGAAAAACCGATTTATTTCCTACGGCAACATCGGACGCATTTTCCTACAACAGTTCTTATGTTATTCGTGATACACTTGGAAGGGGAATTGGTTACTGGGTGAAATTTAGTGGGGCACAAACGATAGATATTTATGGCTATCCAATTGAAGAAGATTCGATAGACGTTTCATCTGGCTGGAATATGATTGGATCAATTACTCATCCTGTAGATGTCGGTAATATTGTTGAAAATCCCAGTAGTATAGTGATATCAAATTACTTTGAATATAATGGAACAACATATATAATTGCAGATACGATACATCCTGGGAAAGCATACTGGGTAAAAACAAATCAATCCGGGCAGTTGATATTATCATCAACATTAGTTGTGAGTCTGACAAAGCCAAGACCAAGATTTATGATAGATGAGCTCCCACCACTACCGCCAAGTGATGAAATGAGTGGGATGAATGAAAACCCGACTCATTTTACTCTTGAGCAAAACTACCCAAATCCATTCAATCCATCTACAGAAATCAGATACCAGATGCCAGAAGCTAGATGGGTAACTTTGAAAGTGTACAACCTACTTGGTCAAGAAGTTGCAACACTTGTTGATGAGATGCAGGAGGCGGGATACAAATCGATGGAGTGGGATGCTGCACGGCTACCAAGTGGAGTATATCTATGTAGGCTAAATGATGGAAAATTTACTAAAATGATAAAAATGCTCCTGCTCCGATAGGGAGCATTTGATTCTTTAATAGAAAATCGTATAT
>CAYYIJ010000027.1:0-24892 GCA_964471945.1 uncultured Chlorobiaceae bacterium | reverse complement strand
AGTAACAGGTGGTTCTCGTGGTATCGGGGCTGCATCTGCAATCATGTTTGCTCAAGCAGGTGCGGATGTTGCTGTCATTTATCGAAACGATAATAAGTCCGCTACTCGGGTAATCAAAAAAATTGAAGAATTCGGTAGAAAAGGTATGGCTTTTAAAATGAAAGTGGAAAAATTCTCTTCTCAACAGAATTGATGTTCTTGTAAATTGCGCTGGAATATGGGAGTATGCAGGAATTGGTAAAATGACACCGAAGCAATGGCAAAGAACGATCGATATCAATTTGACTGGAACATTCAATATGTGTAATTCTTTTGTACCGTTTATGAAACGACAAAAATATGGCAGGATATTAAATATTTCCAGTACTGCAGGGCAGAGAGGTGAAGCATATCATTCACATTATGCTGCATCAAAAGGTGGTATAATACAGATATGGTGTTAGATTTTTTAAAAAAACGAAGTATCGGCGAGAAATTTTGGAGTCAATTCCACGAGGAAAGATTGCATCATCCCGAGAGATAGCTGTACCTATACTTTTTTTATCATCATCACTATCTGATAATATTGTTGGGGAAACCTTGAATGTCAATGGAGGAAGTGTGCTTTGCGGCTAAAATAATCCATGAAAACAAGCAATTTTAGGGGGTTTTTTTAAAATACCTTAAAATCTTTCATTTTTTGATTATTTTTCTTGCATAATTCAACAGAAAATTTGTATATTTTAGCCGTTATGAAACAATCGAAAAATCAGTATTTAAAGGGAAAGGCGATTATCACTAAACCAATTCCTAAGAATATTTCTGTAAAACCGCTTGTTGATGAATATTTTCAAGCGTACAATTCTGGGAGATTGCGAGAAGCATGTCAATTATTTACAGAAAAAATGCTTACAGAAGATACAACAATCGGAATGAGCTTAACTGGTGCATTGACACCGGCTGGCTTAGGTGGTTCATGTATCGTACCGTTGATTAATGCAGGTTTTGTTGATTGGATAGTTAGTTCTGGTGCGAATCTCTATCATGATACACATTTTTCGATTGGCCTCTCACTCCATCGAGGATCGCCATTCACCGATGATCGACAACTCCGAAAAGCGAAAGTGGTTCGTATCTATGACATTTTATTTGATTATGATGTTCTACTTTCGACTGATAAATATTTTAAGAAAGTTTTACGATTACACGAATTCCAGAATGAACTGGGAACAGCGGAGTTTCATTATCTCTTGGGTAAATATGTGGCAGAGCGCGAAAAAATTCTAGGTATATCCAGCAGCAGTTTGCTCGCAACTGCTTATCGATGTGGTGTTCCCATCTATACTTCAGCACCAGGCGATAGCTCGATCGGAATGAATATCGCCGAAGCCGTATTAGATGGTTATAAAATCAAATTAGATATTTTAACAGATGTGAACGAAACTGCAGCGATTGTCTTAAATGCTAAGAAGAAGGGTGGAAAAAGTGGAGTTTTTATAATTGGAGGAGGTTCACCGAAAAATTTTCTACTTCAAACAGAACCCCAGATTCAAGAGATATTAGGGATTGAAGAAGAAGGGCACGATTATTTTCTACAAATCACAGATGCTCGACCAGATACCGGTGGGCTCTCGGGTGCAACGCCATCAGAGGCAGTTACATGGGGAAAAATCGCTCCCGATATGTTACCAAACGCTGTTGTCTCGTATGTTGATTCAACGATTGCATTACCGATTTTAACATCGTATGCCTTGGCGAGTGTAAAACCGCGTCCTTTGAAGAAATTATATAATAGACGCGAATCGCTGTTAGGATTGTTATATAAAGAGTATATAAAAGTAAAACAAAAGAATAAACTAAAAAAATAATTAACTAATAATAATAACTAATAATCTGGAGGGTCAATATGGGCCGATTCACAGAAATACGAGATTTGTTGAACAGTTACGAGAAGGACTTTATTAAGTTCTACGAGAAAGGCAACAAATCAGCAGGGACACGCGTCCGAAAGGAAATGAATGAACTTCGCCGTAAAGCACAGGATATCCGAAAGGAAATCCAGGATATAAAGCAAAAAGCGAAGGAAGCCGAGGGCGGAACACCAACAACGCCAGCGATGTAAATCCTTACATTTCATTCAATGGAGAGACTCCAGTATTTTTCTTATTAAAATACATGGAGTCTCTTTTATTTATTATTATGAAATATTTTAAAACCGCTCAGATACTTATTATCACTTGCCTTTTCTTTGTTGGCTTTCAAAATAATGTAGATTATCGAAAGCTTCATTCTGATGTTCTGGTTGTGGATGCGCACAACGATGTTGTTCAACGAATGGTGCAGGGCGAAGATATTTCCAGACGAACAAATCGAGGGCATTCAGATTTGCCAAGACTCAAAGACGGTGGTGTTGATGTCCAAATATTTTCTATATGGGTACCACCTCAAAAAAAACACCGTTCATTTTTTGATCAAGCAAATGAGCAGATTGATTCTATAGTAAGTTTGATACAAAGGAATCCAATGCAAACCGCTTTAGCGAAGAATACTGCCGAGATAGAAAAATTTGTAAGTGATGGAAAACTCGTTATTATGCTTGGGATGGAAGGGGGACATCATATCGCTGATGATTTAAATAAACTCGAACATTTTTACAATCGTGGGGTCAGATATATGACACTTACCTGGAATAATAGTACTTCATGGGCAACATCTGCCAGAGATGAAGACGAGGGAACTGGAAGGATGGAAAGAAAAGGATTAAATGCTTTCGGAGTAGATGTAATCAATAAAATGAATAACCTCGGAATGATAATAGATGTATCCCACCTTGGTGAGACCACATTCTGGGATGTTGTAAAGACAACCACAAAACCAATTATTGCCTCTCATTCATCAGTGTGGGCGCTTTCGAATAACCGTCGTAACTTGAAAGATGATCAGATTAAAGCAATTGCAAAAACGGGCGGTGTAGTATTTATCAACTTTTTACCTTTGTTTATCGATAATACATTTGCAGATAAAGAGAGACAGATGCGAGAACGAAACAAATCGCGGATTGACTCATTTCGCATGGCTCAAAAAAGAAATACAACACTTCGTAATTTATCAATAGAGGAATTTCTAAAAGACGAATATCTTGCTATCCGTCCGCCGCTTGAGCGTTTGATCGCTCATTTTGATTATGTGGCTAAATTAGTTGGCGTTGATCATGTTGGAATCGGTTCTGATTTCGATGGTATTTCAACTACACCTCTGGAAATGGATGATGTAACATGTTTTCCCAATATCACGCGTGAACTTTTAAAACGAGGATATAATTCGGAGGATATTCAAAAAATTTTAGGTAAAAATTTTATCAGAGTTTTAAAAGCAACAGAGGTGAGATAGAACACATATATGTTGACACATTGCTACAAAATAGGTATAATAATTAATTAATTCGTTAAAATTATAAGGAGTAATTTATGAAACCGTTTATATACACATTGATTTTTTTTGTTACCAGTTATTGTACTGAAGCACAGTTTTCAAAAAAAATCTTTACAAACCTTCCACAGATCAAGATCAATAAAACGACCGGGGATGGCATTGTTACATACATAAAATTTTCGAATTCCATTAATGGACCATTTGAATCACCCAAAACGATCACTGCAGGTGATTCACTCTTTATGAAACTGGATGTTACACCATCGGGAACTGTATATGTTGAATACTTTTTCGATATAAACGAAAATGAAATTATTGATTCGACTGAGTTCTCGTTTGCAGGAGAATATTTTATCGATAATAGCTCAAGTGATTTGGATCCGGCAACTGGGATTATTGTTTCTTTTATAAATGCAGAAGAGGCACCCTCTTTCCAAGTGATTGCTCGTGGAACGGAGGGAGCAACCGTTGCAGAAGGGATTCTAAGATTTCAAAATCCAGCCGCACAATATACGCTGAGCGGCTTTATTTTTAATTCCGAAGGTGTCTCAGTTCCAGGTGCCTGGATATTTGCTAATGATGGCAGTATTTCTATTGGTGACGCGGCAGATGAGAACGGTTATTATACTATCTCTCTTGATAGTGGAACATATCATATTTATATTGAAGCGATGGGACACAATTATACACCCTTTGAAACCACTATGGTGATAACGGGAAACACAACGCAAAATTTTTATCTATCAGGACTTAACTCATACATCCGTGGTTATGTGCGTGATGAAAATCTAAATCCAATTCCAAACGTTGGTGTAGGGACGGAAAGAGGAGGTGGCACCAGAACCAATTCAAATGGTGAATATTTATTAATGGTGCCATCGGGTGAGGGGCGTATTGGTTTAAATGATGATGATTTACTTCCCAATTATCTGCGACCAGAGGGGCATTATTATGAAATTGGTGAAAACGATTCAATTGTAAACAATGAAGTTTCTAACTTTATTTGTTATTCTGCCAATGCTACAATAACTGGTGTTGTTACTGAAGAAGGGCAGGCACCATCCCGAGCCTACCGAATTTTTGGAAGAAGTGAACAATTACAAAGTATGACGCACACTATCTCCAATCAATCGGGATTGTTTGATATGCCCGTTCATCAAGACACAATGGTCTATTATTCCGTAATGGTTGCCGATTGGGATGATGAATATCCAATACCCCCCGGGATGTATCCTGAAACAAGTTATTGGAATGTAACGCCCGGTTCAACAATCAATTTTAATATCGTGTCTGCTGAGACTGCATTTGTTGATTTATTCGATGGTAACGACATACAACCTGGTCCGATATGGCAGTGGTATGGATTTGGAAATCTGGGTGGACCTCATCCTTGGGTAATTGTTTCAGAAGATCGTTTGAAGGTAACTTGTACCAGCCAAAGCGGTCGCTCTGGAGTTGGTGTTGTAACTCAAAAACCATTTATGATAGAGAATCGAGAATATCGCATCTCTGTAAATAAATCAGAAATGTTTACTTCAAATAATTCAATCTACATCGTACTTTCAGGACGGCAAGAATGGGGAGAATTTGAAAATTTCCAGAATTCACTTCAACTCATCTGGGAAAAAACACAGCAAGGTGTCCGCCAATGGAAATTAGTAAAAAATGTTGATAGAAATTCAACTACTCTTTGGAGTACACCCGATAACACAGATAGCAATACTATCCTTTGGCAATTTGTGGGTTCTAATTTATTAGTTTTAAGAATTGACGACAATGTAGTTTATTCGGGTGCATGGGGGAGCCATATGTCCCTTGCGTATGTTTATTTAGTCGAAACGAACGAAACGCCGAATTCAGCTACACCAGTTTACTTTGATGGTTTCGCTGTTGGTGCGATTGGTACAACAACATCAGTGAGTGATTTTAGCGAGCTTCCCAAACAATTTGAATTGCATCAAAATTATCCTAATCCGTTTAATCCTGTAACATCTATTAAATATCAACTATCGGCTGAAAGTTATTTGACTTTAAAAGTGTTTAATCAGTTAGGGCAGGAGATTTCGGTGCCTGTTAATGAAGTTCAAAAACCAGGTGTTTTTGAAGTGACCTTAAATCTGTCTTCACTACCAAGTGGTATTTATTATTATCGCTTAGTGGCGACTGATTTATCCAATAATAGATTATTGATGAACAGCACTAAGAAAGCAATCATGATTAAGTAGAGTGTTTTTGTATTCAAATAAAGCCTATCCCTTTATGAAATTGGGATGGGCTTTACTATTTTGTAATTTATTAAATAAATTGATAGTATATTATTAAATTGAAAGGATATTATCATGAAAACAATTATTTGCTTTGTTCTTCTTTCCCTTATATTTTATACAGCTCAAGCTCAACCAATTAAAAGAAGCACTTCTTGGTCGAAGCAGCATAAAACGGTTCAATCTCCCAAATCAGGTAATATCAATTTTGTACAATTTTCAAGCTCAATAAATGGACCATTTACTTCACCAGCCACAATTTCTGTTCAAGACACATTTTTTATCAAAATGGATGTTACTCCATTAGGATATGTTGATGTCGAATATTTTCTTGACCTAAATGAAAATGGTTCAATTGATTCGCTCGAGTATTCTATTCATTTTAAAAGTTACATCGATAACAGCACTATACCGCCAATCGATTTGGATACAACCAAAGGTGTAATTATTAGTTATGAAAAACCTGATAATGTACCGTCTATGCAATTAATAGCTGAAGCATCAGATGATACTATGACCTCTTATGGAATTTTACTGTTTCAAAATCCATCAGCTCCATTTGCATTGAGTGGCTTTGTTTACGATAAAACTGGAGGTGTTATTCCGGGTGCCATGGTATGGGTAAAAGATTCTCTGACAAATTTCGGTGATGTTACGAATACTATCGGATTTTATTCAGTGCCTGTAAATGCTGGTACTTATAGAATTGAAATAGGCGATCTATTACAAATGTATTCCTCTCGTGAAACGACAATGACATTTACTGGTAATAAGACACAGGATTTTTATTTATCACAACTAACCTCATATATAAGAGGATATGTAAGAGATGAAAACTCGAATCCTATACCGAATGTTTATATATGGGTTGAGCGGGGTGGTGAAACACAAACAGATTCAAATGGAATGTATAAATTAATGCTTCAACCTGGCAGCGGACGTATCGGAGTTGAAAATAATAGTTTATTACCGAAATATTTAATTCCTGAATCTCATTCATATAACATTAGTGAAAATGATTCAATCGTTGACAATTCAATCTCAAATTTCACATGCTACTCTACAAACAGCACAATAACTGGCTCAGTGAAGGAGGATGGAAATATTCCCGTGCATATTTATAATGTTGGTGGATGGAATAATCGACTAAAAAGTTCAACTTTTGCATTGACCGATGCTTCCGGCAATTTTATCCTACCTGTTCGCGATAGCTCTGTGGTTTTAACATATGGTGTTTGGATTTCAGAGTGGGACAACGAACATTCGATTCCAGCAAGTATGTATCCCGATACAAGTTATTGGAATGTTTCACCGGGATCGATAGTTAATTTTAATATTCTTCCTGCTGCAACTTCTGCAGAAGACAAATTTACAGGTAATGGAACATTTCCATCGTCTTTGTGGGAATATTTTAATTTCAACAATCCATGGGATTCACTCGGGGCTGTCGAGCTATCCAATGATCGTCTGATGATTACATGTGATAGCGAAACCGGTCTTTCAGGTCTCGGAGTTGTAACACGTAAACCATATAGTTTAAGTAATCTTGAGTATCAAATTGATATTGACCATTCTGAAATGACCGGTTCTGAGGATACGGTCAAAATAATTTTAGCAGATAAAAAGTGGTCATGGAATGATCCGAATGAATTGGAGAATTCCTTACAGCTTTTGTATGAGAAAGGTTCTCTGGGATATCACTGGCGATTGGTGAAACAAGTCAATCGAAGTTATTCTACTCTTTGGACTTCTTCCACAGGCGATGGCAATAACATTGTTTTTCGATTTGATGAACCGGATACTTTAACTTTGAAAATTGATGGTAATATCGTTTGTAAAGGTACATGGGGAAAACATATATCAATGGCTTATGTTTATCTGATGTCGGTAAATAAAGAACCAAACTCACCGGGTGCAATTTTCTTCGATAACTTTTTCATCGGTGTACCGCAGGTAACCGAAGTCCAAAATGATGATGGAGCCGTCCCATCAGTATTCAAACTTGAACAGAACTATCCGAACCCGTTTAATCCCGTAACGAATTTCGGATTTCGGATTCCGGATTTCAGATTTATTTCATTGAAAGTATTCGATGTCTTGGGATGTGAGGTAGCAGTCCTTGTGAATGAGATAAAGCATCCGGGTGAATATATAATACCTTGGGATGCAAATAATTTACCCAGCGGGGTGTATTATTACCGACTAACAGCAACTGATGTAAAAACTGGAGCAGTGGTTATGAAGAGCATTCGTAAGGCGGTATTGGTTAAATAATACACTTGTGATATATTCTTTATATAATTCCCATATATTACCCAAAGCATGAGTGTCCAGAATGAAATTAATGAAAAGAAACGGGTAGCTTTAGTTTCTGTATTCGCCGCGATATTCATTACCGGTATTAAGCTTATCGTTGGGCTGGAAACAAATAGTCTTGGAATTCTCTCCGAAGCCGCACACTCTGGTTTGGATTTTATAGCAGCATTGATTACATATTTTGCGGTAAAAATTTCGGGTAAACCACCCGATGAAAAACATCATTATGGCCACGGGAAAGTAGAAAATGTCTCTGCTTTCCTTACAACATTATTGCTTTTTATAACGTGCGCATGGATTATGTGGGAAGCAGTGCAGCGGCTTGTTTTCAGAACTCCACATGTCGAGGTAAGTGTTTGGGGTTTTGTAGTTATCATAATTGCAATCATCGTTGACATCAGCCGATCGCACGCGTTGAGCCGCGCTGCGAAAAAGTATCACAGCCAGGCGCTTGAAGCAGATGCACTTCATTTTTCAAGCGATATCTGGACGTCTTTAGTCGTAATTGTAGGATTGATTTTTGTATCCATGGGTTATCCCTGGGTTGATGCTGTTGCTGCTATTGTAGTTGCATTCCTTGTTCTGTTCTTGAGTTATCGTTTGGGACGAAGAACAATTGATGCATTAATGGATCGTGTACCTGATGGGGGATATGAAAATATTCAGGCAATTATTAGGAAAGTAAATGGAGTTGAAACAATTGAAAATGTTCGACTGCGAACATCAGGAGGAAGATTGTTTGTCGATACTACAGTTGCAATTCGTAGAACAAAAACGTTTCAAGAAACTCACTTCATTATGGATAATATTGAAAAATCAATACATGAAGTTCACCCCGGTGCCGATGTTGTAGTTCATGCAGAGCCATTTGAAAGTGCTGATGAATCGATTGCAGATAAAGTCCGGATGATTGTAATACGAAAAGGTTTACGAGAGCCTCACAATCTTGAAGTCCATAATAACTATGGCAGATATCATATTGATTTTGACATCGAACATCAAAAGGGAAAATCATTCGTTGAAGCTCACGATATCACTTCCGAGATTGAAAAAGATATCAAAGGAAAGCTCCCCTCGGTTGAAAAGGTAACCGTTCACATGGAAGAATTTGAAACGATGGAGAAAAAGGTAAAAAACCAAATTAACACTGAAACTAAGTTTCATCAAGAGATTTGTAATTTTATTCTTGATGATGTCAGAATAAAAAAATGCGTTGATATCAATTTGCTGCAAATCGATAATAAATACAATTTATCTCTCACTTGTCTCATCGATAAAACAACTCCACTGGAGATTGTTCATAAAATTATCAATGAACAGGAGATAAAATTATCTAACAGATTCAAAATACTCGGAAGAATTACTATCCATGCTGAGCCAATATAGTAAAAGATAATAGCTATGGTATACGATGTTAAAGATTTTAATATTGAAGTAATAGAAAAAAGTTTTCGTGTTCCTGTGCTTGTTGATTTCTGGGCGGATTGGTGTGCTCCGTGCAAAATGCTCGGGCCGGTACTGGAGCGGTTAACCGAAAAAGCTAAAGGCGAATGGATACTTGCCAAAGTTAATACCGAAGAGATGCAAAAAGTAGCATTACAGTACAAAATTTCGAGTATCCCAAATGTGAAACTGTTCGTTGATGGAAATGTTGCTGCCGAATTTGTCGGGGCACTCCCTGAATACCAAATCGAGAAATGGTTAGCGAAAGTTATACCGAGCAAATTTCGAAAAGAAATCGAGGATGCCAAAAACTTTATTTCAAGTACTAAGATAAAGGAAGCGAGAGTTTTATTAGAGAAAATTATTAAATCTGAACCGAATAACGAACAAGCAAAGACTTTGCTTGCAGCGAGTTTGATTTTCACTGAGCCGGACAGAGTTGAGATACTCGTAAAAGATATTTCTGATCAAAAGTATGTTGAAGTTGCGGAATCTATTAGGACAATGGAAAGGATATTTAGATTAATTAAAAGTCCCTCCGAGTTGCCCGATAATCCAGTTAAACAAAAGTACCTTTCAGCGATTGTTGATTTGCAATCTCAAAATTTTAACTCGGCGTTGGAAAAGTTCATCGAAATTATCCGGGCCGACAGATACTATGATGATGACGGTTCACGAAAAGCTTGTATTGCAATTTTTAAATTTCTTGGGGAGGAAAATGAAACTGTTTTAAAATACAGAAGAGATTTCAGCAGTGCATTGTATTGATGTATGGAGAATTATTAGACTTTATTCATCTCGCAGAATACCTGCCAAAAACCCAAAAGATTAAAGAAACCACCAGACCTGAATACATAGGCTCTATCCCTAATGGGTACTGTCCGGGATTTCCAGTATAATAAGTTATGATTAACCAACTTAAAGATGTTAACCATCCAATTAACATTGCAAGAAAAGCATAGCGCGATGATATTTTCAATTTCTCATAGTAACTCGCTATCAACGGCACAAGCAACCCTGGGATAACGATCGTTCCGATTGTGTACCAAATCTTGATTACGCTGGGAATGAGAAGAGCGATTGCCACAGAGAGTAGCAAAGAAATGATCAAACCAAATTTAGTCCACGTCGTAGCGTTGCTTGATGTCGGATGTAAGATGTGAGATGTGCGTTCGCTTTGTTTTGCCAATCCGCCCCCAATCCGAAATCTCCCCAAAATGTCTCTCCCAATTGTTTGTGCTGAGATAAAAGCTAATGTGTTAAGCGTTGACATTATTGTTGCAAGCATCCCGACATAAAACAACCCCTTTGCGAGTGGAGGTAAAACAGTTTCAGCCAGCATCGGATATGCCATCATAGGGTCGGTAAGATTAGGAAGTGCGGCACGCGCATATAAACCAGCAATCGCAGTCATCGAATCGAATATTAGCCAAAAAATAATTGAAACAAAAATCCCTTTCTGTGCGGTTGCTCCATCTTTCGCTGCGTAACATCGTTGATGAAATGCCGGATCAACGAGTGTCCATAAAGCAATGAAGAACCAAACAAGAATAAATTGAATCGTATTACCACCATGCCAGGTTAGATGTAATGGTGGTAAATTCGATTTAAGAAATTCCATTCCACCAAATTTCGAAAAACAAAAAGGAAGTATGACGGCAAATCCGATGAACATCAGAATAAATTCTAAGATGTCAGTTTGGATATCGGCTCTGAAGCCACCCCAAAACAAATATGAAATCGCAACAATGGCAGTTACGAGTAAACTTATGAATAAACTCCACCCGAATAACATTTGTAATAATACACTTAGCATTAAGATGTAGGGTGCGGGAGTCATCAGAATAAAAGTGAGAAATGAACCAAGCATAGCAGTTTTTTTATCGTAGGCTAATTCTAATTTATCAGGAATCGAGTAAAGATTCGTTTCACGGATTTTCTTGGCAAGAAAGAATGCAAAGATAGCGGCGAAGATGTAATACGGCGCTCCTTGCACAACCCAGTTCGATATCCCATATCGATATGAAAATTCTCCAACACCTAAAATTCCTCCGTACCAGCTGGAGACAAGAGTCATAACAAAAATTGGAAGTGTAAGTGATCTTCCAGCAAGCAAAAAATCTTCTTCGGTGGTTTGCGTTTTCTTGGCAGAACGGAAACCAACATACAAAACACCACAAAAATAAATCAGTATGATGATTATATCAGCATAAGAAAGATTTATCATTGCAAATTATTTTTTCCACCTATGGAATCTATACAATAGTAACGTTCCGTTGTCAACACGAATGGATACATTTTGCGAGATAGCTTCGTTGCTGATTCCTTCTTGAACACCGAGCTCGAGGATTCCATTTTCTAATTCATACTTAAGATTTTTAGTTGAAACGCCGATACATCTTTCTAAGGGGATAAGCGAAAATTTCTCTTGCTCTCTCATATTCAAACGGACTTCTTTCTGAATTAGCGTAATCTCCCCGACTGTGTCGAGCATTCGTATGTGTATCAGTTTTCCGAATTTCTTGAAGCATCCAAGACTTCCGGTTGTATGATCAATTCTATTACCGAAAGCTCCAACTATATCAACAGATGTTATTTTTTGTTGAATGCAATATGAAATAGCTTTCTCTAAATCAGTCGAGTGCTGGTCGGGAATTGTTATTTGATTAATATCTTTGAAAAATTCTTTCGTTTTTAGGTTAATAGAATCAAAATCGCCAATAATGACGTTTGGATTAATTCCAAATGCATGTGCATGATTGGCTCCTCCATCCGAACAGACAACGAGTTTGGCAAATTTTACGAGCGCTCTGACAAAATCTTGAGGAGGTAATATACCATTTGCAATAATAAGTGCATGCATGTTCTATCAATGATTAATTAAAAGTTTGCAGTAATTCCAATTATATAATTCCGTTCAGCCGCTGGGAAGAAGGCATTACCTTCACCGTTCATCGAGTACAGCCGATTGAATAAATTTCTTACTTCACCACGAATATAAAAATTTGAGTCAAAAATACTCGGTAATTTGAACAAGAACTCTGCGTTAACAACTATATAACTATCGTTTTTATTTTCTTCATTTTTAAAGTTATCTGTATAAAAACTGCCAACATATTTTGCAATGATAGATGATGTTATTACATCATCGCGACATGTGAACCGAAAATTACCAAGCGTATTTGGGAAACCTGCAATTGGATTATTATCGAGTTTCATTTGAGTATATAATGTGTTTCCTTCCTCATCAGCAGATTCCACGAATATACGATGGTGGATGAGTTTATTCTGTGAAAGCGAAATGTTTCCACTTAAGCTAAAGACATTTGAAAATGAAACATTTCCATCAATTTCAAGTCCAATATGTCGGGTTCGCTCTGCATTTCCTGTCACAGGTTGACCAAATATATCAACTTGTCCACTCTTGACCAATTCGTCGGTGAATTCCATCCAATAAATGTTTGCGGATAAATTAGCATCGGGATGACGATAACCAACACCAAATTCAATATCCAGAAGATGCTCTGGCTTTGCGAATGGTTTTTTAAAATCATATTTAATAATTCCGCCGCTCGTGTCCGCTTCAAACAGTGGGCGATCACCGTAGGATGAATATTCTGCCGCATAAAGATTTTTCAAACGCGGCTCCCTCGAAGTGTACGCAAACGACACGTAACTATTCCAATTATCGTCGATGTTATAATTAATTCCAATTCTCGGATTTGCAAAAAAGTATGAGATGTCGAAGTTATTGGTAAGAAACTTTTCTTTCTTGATTCCATATCGAAGTTTTACAAGCTGCAAATCACCAGTAAGTATAAGGTCTTTTTTAAGCCGAAATACTTCGTGTAGATAAAAAGAAAATATATCTTTCTCTCCATTGTACTCATAAAAGTGATAATCAGGATCAAAATTCAGGGGGAGATTTTCGGCGTAAAGGATTTTCCCCCAGTGCAGTGAACGATGTATTCGTAACTCAGAGCCAAGAGTTAAGGTTCCTTTTTCATGTTCAAGATCAATCCGAGGCAACCAACCCCCTTGATTATTTCCAACGAATGCTTTCACTAAAGTATTAGTTGGATTTTGGCCGGTTGGAATGCCATAAGCGTGTCCGAGCCGCAGCGATGATGTATCTGCCCACGAAGCATCGAAATCAAAAAATCCATCACCGCTGTAATAAAAGAATGTGTTGGTAATTGAAATATCGGGTGAAGCTCGCCACTCGCTTATTAACTCGTAATGCGGTTGAGAAAAATTTTCAATTTCTTGTTTGCGTCGCTCAGGTGCAGATGTATATGCTTGGTTCGCATCATCAACGCTCCACCAATCTGCAAGATTTTGCCGGCGTAATATTTTATCTTTGACGGCAAATTTCGGTAGTCCAAAATAAACTAATCCATCGGAGAATGGACCTCCGAATAAGTGAAAACGTGTGGTAACATCTTTATCGAACCGAATACCGGCAAGAAAATATGAATTAGCATCAATCCATGAATTTGCTCGGTAGCCATCGCTCATAAGTTTTCCTAATTTCCCATAGAGCATGTACCGTCGATTTATCAGCCCCGAGTTTACTGATACACTGTATTTTTTTGTTGCCAAAGACAATGTTACATTACTATCTCCAAATTCTTGAAAACCAAACATTGATTCAACCTTAACACCGGGTGTTTGATTAAAAGGATTTGTTGTTATATTTATGGAGCCGCCGATTGCAGGTGGACCGTAAAACGCACTTCCCGCTCCACGCTGAACTTGAATCAAACTAGTGCTTGACAATAAATCGGGGAAGTTGATCCAATATACATTATGATCTTCAGGATCATTTTGTGGGACACCGTTAATCATAACCGACAAGCGTCTTTGATCGAATCCTCTTAAATTAATGTAATTATAACCTATACCGTTTCCATTTTCCGAATAGGAAATAATTGATGGTAGCTCGGAAAGAAGAACAGGAATATCTTGAACAGAGTATCGCTCGTTAATTTGTTGTCGAGTTAAGTTCGAAAATGTTGCTGGAGTTTCTCGTTCATCTGCGTGTGTTGGTACAACTATTACAGGATCAAGATAATAAATAGTATCCCGCTCTGCCCGCGTAATTTCTTGTGAATGCATAAAACTTGTTATGCTAATCAAGAGACAAAAAAACATTTTTTTCTTCATATAGAACTTTCCTATAATAAAATACAAACGCCGTTATCCTGATTCTTCCAGCATAGAAAAATCAGAAAAACGGCGTTCATGAAAAATTTATTCCATTTTCCCTACGCTGGTATTATCCAGATCAGGTTCCCGCCTGCGCTGCCGTTTTGGCAGCGAGGCTTAGGGTGTTATCTCAGCCCCGTTCCGATTATATCCGAACGGGACACCCCTAACGGATTACAAATTAATATAAGATGTGTTTGTGAAGAAAGCAAGTTTTACTCTAAGTTGACTTTTAAATGCCAGATAATTATATTCATTTTAATTCAATCTCCTTATTCATCATTTATTTCAAGAAAGGAAATATATGCTTAGAGAATTTTTGGAGTTTTTGAAACAATATGGTGTAATTGGCCTCGCAATTGCTGTTATTATTGGCGGCAAATTGAATGCCTTAATCGGGGCAACGGTCGATGGTATTTTAATGCCTTTCATAACTTTTTTTATCCCAGGTGGTGCTTGGAGAACAGCAACGCTTGACGTTGGTCCATTCCATTTTTTACTTGGACCATTCCTTGGAGCGACAATTGATTTTTTAATAGTAGCTTGGATTGTTTTTTATTTTGCCAAGAAGGTTTTAAAAGAAGAAAAAGTAACAAAAAAATAAATAATAATAAATATTATAGGGGTATTATCATGAAGTACACAGTATATTATTTTCTTGGTTTTTCTCTATTTTTACTACTTCCCACAATTACCGATGCTCAGGTTGAGAAGAAGGGTTTCTTCTTAGGTGTGGGTTTGGGAGGGTATATCGGAAAAACCGATTTGCAGAATCATGAAGTTGGTTTGCGATCTCGAGAATTCATCAGATATGGATTTTACGATTTTCTTCAAGCTGAAGCAGGGATAGGATTAGGAACCATTCAAGGGGCAAGTTATAAAAATTATTTCGTACCAATTGATGCGAGAATAATTTTCAATCCATTTGATTTTGATCAATGGAATCCGTTCGTGTATGGTGGAGCAGGAACAGCAAAATATTCATTAAAATATTCACCAAACTACGTAAATCCATTATCGAAGAAAAGTGGATGGATTGGATATCTACCTGTTGGAGGTGGAGTCCAGATACGATTAATGGAACATACTTTATTTGAAGTAAATGGTGGTTTGAATTATACATTCAGCGAGGAATTTGACGGATACAAAAGTGCTGATAAAGATGCCTTCTGGGGATTTTTATGTGGGATAACTGTCGGGGGCGAAGCTATAGATTCAGATTTAGATGATGACGGGTTAACAAATCAAGAAGAAAAAGAATTGGGCACTGATCCTAAAATCGCTGATACAGATGGGGATGGATTAAAAGATGGTGATGAAGTAAATGTTTATCGTACAAATCCATTGAAAGCTGATACTGATGGAGATGGATTGAATGATGGTGAGGAAGTTAATCAATATAAAACGAATCCACTAAAAGCTGATACAGATGACGATGGATTAAATGATGGTGAAGAAGTTCGCCAGTATAAAACAGATCCATTAAAATCAGATACAGATGGAGATGGATTGAAAGATGGTGAAGAGGTACATGGTTATAAAACAGATCCCAATAAAGCCGATACAGATGGTGGAACTGTGAATGATGGTACTGAAATTGCGAATAAAACAAATCCACTTGATCCAAGCGATGATGTACCGAAGAAGGAGGAGATAGTGATTGAACCAGAGAAGCCGATTGTTCTCGAAGGTATTGTTTTTAAAATTAATAGTGTACAAATACTGCCTGAGTCGGAAAGGATACTCGAGAAAGCATACAATACATTAGAACAACATCCCGAACTTAATGTGGAGATCCATGGACATACATGTAACATTGGTACTCATGCTTACAATATGAATCTTTCAAAGAAGCGTGCAGAATCGGTGAGAAATTATCTTGTTAAGAAAGGCATTTCGAAATCAAGGATGAAGACGAAAGGCTTCAGCTTCGATAATCCGATTGAACCAAATACTACCGAAGAAGGCAGGGCAAAAAACCGCAGAATTGAATTTTTCAAACCTAAATAATTAAAATCAAACTTGTGCCTTTGGATAAAGATCCAAAGGCACAATTATAATATAAGCTGGTATTTTATACTTTTTTATATAAAGAAAGGGTACTTTGATGAAAATTAATTCTCTATTATTTGTTTCTTTAATATTAATATCAATCGGTCAATCACAGGAACAATCTAAAACCACTCCTGAGTATGGCTGGAATCATGGATTAGTTGCGGGATTAACACTCACTCAAGTTGCATTTACAGATTGGGCGCAAGGGGGTGAGAATGCGCTGGCATACACATTATCTGTTGATGGAAAATCGGTCGATGAGGAGGAGCGTTCTAACTGGACGAATACATATAAATTCGCATTCGGTCAATCCCGTTTGGGTAGTCAGGGATTAAAGAAGACCGATGATGTTATAGATCTTTCAACTGTCTTTATTTATAAGCTTGGAACTTATATTAATCCTTATGCTGCCGCCTCGTTGAAAACCCAAATTGCAAAGGGTTTTTTATATCCTAAACCGGATAGTCCGGTACAAGTATCTGCTTTTTTTGATCCAGCTTTTATCACTCAAAGTGCGGGTGTAGGATACCAGCCTATCAAAGAAGTAAAAACAAGACTTGGTTTAGGACTTCGAGAAGTAGTTGCAAATAAATTTTCGTCAATCTACACTGATGATAAAGCAACGCAAAAGCTTGAAAAGGTTACTGTCGATGGTGGCATGGAATCGGTGACCAACGTTGAGTGGCAGTTAGAAGATAATATTCTGTTCACAACACAATTAGAATTATTTGCACCATTTAAAACATTAGATGAAATTGTTGTCAGGGATAATACTTCGATCACCGCTAAAGTGAGCAAGTATATTACAGCCATACTGAATATTCAATTTATTAACGAAAAACGAGTATCACCTCGCACACAGATAAAAGAAACAATCGCTTTGGGTTTAAGCTACACACTATTTTGACGAATATTGGAACTTTCTTAAAATATTCGTATATTTTTAAACATTTTTCAAATTATGAAGGAAGTTTATTCATGGCAAAACATTTATCAGCGGAACGACAGGCAAGAAAAGCATTAAAAAAACGGATGAGTAACAGAGTTTATATGTCGAAGATGAAGACAGCGCTTCGCCGTGTCCGCGAATTAAAAGATAAAGAAAAAGCAGCGGGAGAATTAAAAAAGGCAGTAAAACTCCTGGATCGGCTTGCAGCGAAAGGCATTATTCATAAAAATAATGCCTCAAATAAAAAATCGAGCTTGACGAAATTTGTTAACTCGTTAAAATAAATTAGAATATTGTACGATATTAAAAGCCCCGATAATCAAGGGGCTTTTTAATTGATAGCGAGAAATTTAGTTCGGTCGCTGAGAGAGCTTATCCTGAATATATCCTTCTAATTCTAAAATTCTCTTTTCAATCTCTTCCTTCAAATCAGGTCTATTTCGTTTAAGTATTTGGTATGTTGCTATAGCTTCCATATGCTCACCCTGCGAAGCATAAATCTCAGCAAGTGTCCTGCTTACGATCCGACTATCATCTTTTCCAATCGATTTTTCATCGGGTACAACCGGTTGATCAATTTCTGGTTTTGCTTCGATTAATTCTAATTTGGATTCATCGTTGGTGATATTTTCTTTTTGAGTGATTGCATTTTGATCTGTGGATTCGATCGGGATTTCGGTTTCAATTGCTGGTACTGAAGTAATTGACTCTTCAGAATTAATTAGTTTGTATTCGTTTAGTGAGTTTGTGTTTATACTATCGGGAATGCTTAGAGAAGTTATCATTTCTTGTACTTCTGATTGCAGCGTTCTGAGAGTTTCTGTATTTGGATTAAGTGAAATTGCAGTGTCGATTGATTGTATCGCCGCATTGTAATCTTGTTCGCTAATATAACATTCTGCCAGTGCAAAATGTGCAGTGATGTATTGTGGATAATTTTCCAAACCCGAGAAGCAAATCTTTTTTGCTTCCTGATTTCTGCCAACCTTCAGATATTCATGAACAAGTCGAGCGAAGAGCGGTGAAAACGGGCGGCGAACCAGCTTTTGTTCTAAATATTCGATTGTCAATTATGTTACCAATGATAGTTTACGAGCCATCCAAGCATGACGAATAGATAGCCAAGCCACTAGACCAAAACCTATCGTGAATAGGAGTTGAAACGGAACTGCTGCGATTTCTAAATAATATATCGAGGAGATTACACCAAATAAGCAATACATTGCAAGGAGCAGTTCGATAATTACGGTATAGTTAAATTTTTTAAGTACGTATTTTTTATCAAGCCAGTTATCTTTTTTGTCGATAACAGAATATTTTGGTGTTCTCACAAACTCGGATTTTTTCTTGAACAAACCTTCAATAACAGCTTTTGTGTTGTTTACGGCAAATCCCATACTACCTGCCATGAAAAGAGGAAAAAGCAGCATCCGCTTTCGCCAATCGAGATACACATCTTTTTGAGAATAAAGATAAAAGAGAAACGATCCAATAAATGCAAAAACGAACACTGCCATTATAGCGAAGTATGTTTCATATCCACCTTGATGTTTAATAAAAATAAGTGGAACGTTTAATATTCCGGCGAGCAGGATAAATGGAAAAACAATATTGTTCGAGAGATGAAACGTTGCGTGAAGTTTCTTTTCGAAAGGAAGATCGGATTTCCAGACGCGAGGAAGAATTTTTCGCGCCGTCTCTATCGCACCTTTCGTCCATCTGAATTGCTGCGACTTCAATGCATTTATTTCCGACGGCAGCTCGGCAGGGGATGTAACGTCATTTAAGAATTTAAATTTCCATCCGCGCAATTGTGCGCGATAGCTTAAATCTAAATCCTCGGTAAGTGTATCAGCTTCCCAGTTACCTGAATCCAAGATACATTCTTTCCGCCAGATACCGCCAGTACCGTTAAAATTTATAAAGAAGCCAGCTTTATTTCTAACATTCTGTTCAATTACAAAATGCCCATCCAGCGCCATCGCTTGGACGCGAGTCAGAAATGAATACTCCCTATTGAGATGTTCCCACCTGGTTTGAACCAAGCCGACTTTTAGATCTTGATAGAAATATGGCAAAGTATCAACAAGGAAATTTTTTTTGGGAATGAAATCAGCATCAAAAATGGCAATATATTCACCGCGTGCACTGCGAAGACCGTATTTAAGCGCGCCAGCTTTATAACCATCTCGTGAACCACGTCGCACATGCTTAATGTCGAAACCTTTGTCTTGGTATTGATTCATAAGCTCTTTTAGGAGTTCTGTAGTCTCGTCAGTCGAATCATCGAGCACCTGAAATTCAATTTTCTCTTTAGGGTAGTTGATTGCACAAGCGGCTTTTAACAATCGATCGACAACATAGTATTCATTATAAACCGGTAATTGGATTGTAACCTCAGGAAAATCTTTTAGTTCATCAGCAGGCTCATGTTTTTTATCTCTATGTTTGAGATAATAGAAAATCATTACGAAACCGCTCGAGCCAAAAAGAAACAGGATTGAAAGAGAGAAAAAATATGTACCAATTATTAAATCTTGCATGGATGTAATTTTACGCCTTTATTTTGCTTGATGTATCATTATCTTTTTTTTACCAGTTTGTAACAGTCTGAAGCAGGATGTCTTCACATAATTTTTCGTTTGCGGTACTAATGCTTGCATCACGTTCTATCAGACCACCGCTGAGCAGATAATCTGCCCATTGTGAAAAATTTTTTTCCCACACCTTTTTTTTCAATTTCATATCTTGATATGTTACTTTTACAGTAACTGTTATCCGAGATTTACTGACGGTTTCACCTGCGGCGACAACTTGTGGTTGATCTGTCATTGCCACAATGATACCCTCGAGGATCGAATCTGCGTTTGTTTTATCAGCAATCTCTAAACTGTTATCTTGTCGGAATTTTTCGATTAAATTATTAGTCAATTTTTCACGCAACCCGGGTTCGCCTGATCCGCTTTGATCATCGAATAATGGAATCGCAATCGTATGAAGATGTGGTGGAACCGAAGCCCCGGTAAACGAGTAACATCCGATAAAATGTATCGATGAAAAAATTATCGCGGATAGAATGAGTTTCATTTTACGCATCTAATTTGTACTCTTTAATTTTTCGATACAGAGTTCGCTCGCTGATGTTCAATGCTTTTGAAGCTAATCGCCTGTTTCCTTTATAACGATCTAATGCGACTACGATCGCTCGCTTTTCTATCTCTTGTACTGGTTCAATAGGTGGACCATACTCAGGATTAGTTGCATCGAATGATGCTTCAACGAAGCGTGAATCAATCCGTGAACCGTTTTGGTTATTTAAAATAATTTTTATTTCATTGATATCGCTTTTCATCTCGAGTAAAGCTCGAAGTATCAATTCTCGCTCAGCTTGGTCTATACTTTTATGTGTAAATACAGGTAAATTTCGATTCCCATCTATCATCGCATCTTTAAGATACTTCCTGAGATCGTTAACTTCAACCCGTTTACCGTGCTCGATTACGATTATGCTTTCAATTACGTTGCGCAACTCTCGTACGTTGCCGTGCCAGTGGTAGTTTTTGAGTAATTCTCTGGCTTCATCAGAAAAACCTTTAAATAAAATATTATTTTTTTCACAGATTTGTTTAGAAAATTCATCGGCAAAAACCAGAATATCCTCTCTTCGCTCTCGCAGTGGCGGGATGCGGATATTGATCGACCTTAATCGAAAATATAAATCAGCTCGAAAGTTTCCGTGCCGTACCGCAGTTTCTAAATCTTTATTCGTGGCGGCTATAATCCGTACATCAACCTTCCTCGGTGTTGCTGAGCCAACTCGCATATACTCACCACTCTCAAGCACCCGCAAGAACTTCACTTGTGTTGCCAAAGGTAATTCACCGATTTCATCAAGAAGAATCGTTCCACCATCAGCAAGCTCGAAATATCCTTTCCGTGTTTCTCCCGCACCTGTGAATGCGCCCTTTTCGTGTCCAAACAATTCACTTTCAATTATTCCCTCAGGGATGGCTCCTGCGTTTACCGAAATCATCGGTTTAGATGCACGTTTGCTCAATTGATGAATTGCTTTTGCGATAACTTCTTTTCCTGTTCCACTCTCTCCCGTTATAAGTACGGTTATATCTGTCGGGGCGACTTGTTCTATTACGCTGAAAATTTCTTTTATTTCAATCGAATTGCCGATAATACCAAATTGTTGTTGAGGATGTTCCACTATTTAATACCTCTCAACTATCATCGAATCCAATTTATAATTTTTCTTAATCTCCCTAACCAAATCACGAGCTTCTTCGATTGTGAGAAAACTCCCAATCCAAACCAAGTACATGTTCCGCCTGTTTCGAATTTTATTCGTTATCTCGACTTTATATCCTAAGTCATCAAAATATTTTTTTTGTTTTTCAGCATTTGCCATTGTAGAATAAGCCCCAACCTGAACTGTATATGGTTCGCTGCCCGATTCTTTAAGTGTAGGAGTCTGAGACGGTTGTTCATTTGGTGTTGGTTCTGTTATAATCACTTCTTTCTCTGGAAGTTTCACGGGTTTTTCTTCTTGAGGAGGAATGATTGGCTCGGGTTTTGCAGTTACGTATGGGGAATTTGGATATTCTTTCTTCAATTGCTGCATTTTCAAGTCAGCGGTGCGGTACAAACCAAGCGAATAGTAATACTGGTGAATTCGATAAAGTGCATCATCCGCCCATTCACTTTTCGAAAAGTTATCAACGATACCTTGATAAAATTTTACCGCTTCAATACCATCGGTCGCTAATCTGCCCTGTAGATAAAGCATGCCAGGTTCATTCTGATATTTAGCAACAAGATCGGGTAATATTTTTCGAACTTCTTCAGATTGCCCCTTATCCACTTTCTCAATTGCATCGCGCATTTCCTTATCATGTGATTGTGATAATAGCTGTGAGCGGTGAGCTATGAGCAGTGAGCAGAGACCTAATAATAAAATAAATCTGTAATCTGGAATCTTCATACTTTTTCCTCTCGATCAGTCTTTGTTTGAATTGTTCCAAACAGTGTCGCAGAATTTACTCGTTCAATCAATACCTGTACAAAACTACCCGAATTAAAATTTCCTTTCGGGAAAATTACTGTTTTATTGGTATTTGTGCGTCCTCGCCATTCATCAGATGATTTTTTACTTTCCCCTTCGACTAGAATTTCGAACCTGCGTCCAACATAAGTTAGATTTATCTCTGTCGAGATGCGGTTTTGTAAATCAATTATTTCATTAATCCGGCGTGTTTTGGTTTCTTTTGCTACGTCATCCGTCATTTTGTGTGCGGGTGTATTTTCTCTTGCTGAATATTTAAACATAAAAGCCCCATCGAATCGAATTTCTTCCATCAGCGCTAAAGTCTTTTTATGATCTTCTTCAGTTTCGGTGGGAAAGCCAACGATGATATCGGTAGAAATACTTACATCGGGCATCGCAGTTCTAATTTTTTTAATGAGATGTCGATAATGTTTGTTATCATAATTCCGATTCATCAAATCTAAAATTCTATCCGATGCCGATTGAATCGGTAGATGAATATATTTGCAAATGTTTTTATGCTCAGCGATTGTGTCTATGAGTTCATCCGACATATCTTGTGGATGTGATGTTGTAAATCTAATTCTCATAGATCTATCAACCGAAGCGACCGCGTTCAATAAACAATCGAAATTATTATTTTGATCTTGATAAGAGTTTACATTTTGCCCGAGGAGTGTAACTTCTTTAAAACCTTGTTTAGCGAGACTGTTAACTTCTTGAATTATGCTTGCAAGCGGGCGGCTTCTTTCACGTCCACGTGTAAAAGGCACCACACAAAACGAGCAAAATTTGTTACATCCACGCATGATCGAAATCCACGCACTTATTCCATCGGTTCGGAGTGGAGTAATATCATCGTATGTTTCTACCCGTGAAAGTTGAACAGCAATTCCTTTTTCACCATGCCAAGCTTTGTATACAAGCTCGGGAAGTTTACGATATTCATCAGGCCCGACGATCATGTCAACAATCTGCCCGACACCTTTTGCTTTATCGGTTGTTAGATTTGAGCGTAAACGTTCTGCCATGCAGCCAATAACACCAACAACAACTTCAGGGTTATTATCTTTTATTGATTTGAAATTTCCGAGGCGCCCATAAATCCGTTGTTCAGCATGTTCACGAACACTACAAGTATTTACCAAAATAACATCAGCATCAGTGATAACATCAGTTTTTTGGTATCCCTCTTTATGAAGCAAGCCAAATATTACCTCTGAGTCTGCCAAATTCATCTGACAGCCATAGGTTTCTAAATAGATTTTCTTATTATTTTGTGTCAATGAGAGTTTTTTCTATTGTTTTCGATATGTAAGATACTGATATTATGTCAGACAAACAAGATAATATTAACCTATTAAAGCAAATTAATTTATGTGACAAAAAGGCAGTGAATTTTTATATTAGGATCTGAAGTTACGCAAAGTGTACAATTTGTAAATTCCACTGAAAATTTTTAGGAATAACGCAGTCAAAGAAGACAGCTCTAATTTTATAAATGGTCGCAATGTTCTTTGTAATACGGAATAGTTTTAGTTGACAGAAGGCAATCAAGACAAAATAGATATGATTTATCTGGGCAACAGAGTTTCTGGCAGAACAACCCTCTAATCGTAATATTGACGGTACTTATAGTGTTGTTTAACATCAATAGACTCGCTTGTAAGCCTTTGGCTTACTTGTAAGCCTTTGGCTTAAGAGACAAATCACTGCTAGCCCAGTAGTTATCGTTGTCTTTGACAACCAGAGCACGAATATGGTTAGACAATTTACCAATACGATTACCATACCTGTAAGTGAAAAACTCTTGAACTTGTACGCCGTCAGCTAAGCGGCTTAGACTTTATCTTAGCAATCCAGTGCCAAGATAAATTACGAATCAACTTCACGAGTTTTACTGCCGGATAGAAGGAATCCATAAGCACATATTTGTATATTTTTTTAGCTTCTTGTAATAGTTCCATGGCTAAATCAATTTTTGTTTTTTGGCTATTTTTATACAATAGGCGAAAACCGATGGGGAAACGGGTGTTACCGTTAGTCCATAAGAGAAAAACGACATTGACGCCATAGAGATATTGTCTGTCGCTAGGAGAAAATACCCATGATAATAACTCAAGTTCTTTGCTATATGATTTTGCAATGACTGTATCATCTATGATTAAGTACGTTTTGTTTTGGGATGATCTT
>CAYYIJ010000026.1:0-25582 GCA_964471945.1 uncultured Chlorobiaceae bacterium | reverse complement strand
TTCTTTTTCCTATTTAGGTACAATAACCTTGCCAGAGTTTTCACACAGTCTGACTGATAATGGTGATAACTGGACAAAACCAAGTTCAGAACTTGATCTTTATACCATTACTTCGCTTGCTGTAAACAATAAGGGTTATGTTTTCGCCGGTACTTCCGATGGGGTCTTTAGGTCAAAAAACGACGGTGAATCTTGGACCGGACCGCTACTTGCTCAAGCTGCTCAAAATGAAAAAATTTCATTTTCAGCCAAAACAAGCGGGCCAAGATCAGTCACAAGCATCACGACCGATAATCCAAATTTCGTGTATGCCAGCACTCGAATTTCCGGCGTTTGGAAATCAATGGATGATGGTGATACTTGGGAACGAATGGATCAAACATTATTAATGGCAAAAAAAGCTTTTAGTACCCAAACACCAATTGATCCAAACGTAACGTCAGTTGCGCTTGATGATTCCGGATATTTGTATATCGGAACTGCAAGCGGGTTAATGAAAAGCGCGGAACCAGTAAATGTTCTGCCGCCGCCGCCTGAACCACCAACTCTTATTTCCCCGACTAACGGCTTAACCGAAACGCCAAAAAATATGACATTCAATTGGAATTCAAATCCAGAAGCATCATCGTATCAAATTCAAGTTTCAACTGACTCAAATTTTGCAACAACAGAAATTGATTCAAGCGGACTTGAAGACACTTTGATTAACTTCCAGCTTGATTACAACACAAAATATTTCTGGCGCGTAAGAAGCGTAAATATTGGCGGTACCGGCAATTGGTCAGAAGTATGGAATTTTACAACTGCCCAATTTTCGTATTTGTGCCAAGTAACTGACGGCTGGAATTTAATGTCTCTAGCCGCAAAGCTAATGGACAATAGGAAAATTGCGCTATTCCCAACCGCAATTTCTAATGCGTTTGAATACAACGGATCTTACCGGCCAACCGATTCATTAGAAACCGGATCTGGTTACTGGCTTAAATTCAATGGAGCGCAACAAATAGAAATTGTAGGCAAAGAAATTTTAGCAGAGACAATTGATGTAGAAAGAGGATGGAATATGATCGGTGGTATTTCGAAATCAATACCGACTGCAACGATCATAAGCGATCCGCCCAACATTGTTATGTCTCCATACTTCAGGTACAACACCGATGCCGGCCGGTACGAAACTGTCAATACTCTCTATCCCGGCGGCGGCTACTGGGTAAAAACAAATCAAGCAGGAAAGTTAATATTGTTCGGAGAATAAAGTGATGAAGTTGGTGCTGTTAAATAATGAAACGTCTTTGCGAGGATTCCGTTTCGAGAATTGAAACGGGAGACGAGGCAATCCGACCATCAAGGAGTTGTCCAAGAAGAAATATTTTCCAGTAGCCGCAGACTTTATGTCTGCGAATTAGAGCCGAGAACGCAATCTGTCCAAAATGGATGCTTTCGGCAAAGGTTGCGCCTACATTCTGGATCCCCGATAGGAGCTCCCCGATAAAGACGTTCGGGGACAGGATTCGGGAATGACACTTTTGCTCTACTTACTCCTTTCCATCACAAACTCAACAAACTGTGTAAGGGAATTTTTGGCAGGCGAGGATGGGAGCATCTGTAAAGCTTCAAGTGCATTGGCGGAATATTGTCCCGCTTTTTTTATTGTGTAATCAATCCCACCAAACTTATGTGCAAACTCAACCACTTGCTGAAGATCTTTTTTCTTTTCGCCATCTTTAATGATGCGGATGATTTCTTTCGATTGGTTTTTTGATGCTTTGCTAAGCGAGTGAATCAGCGGAAGTGTTAGTTTCTTCGCCTTCATATCTAAACTGGTTGGTTTTCCGATAATGCTTTTTCTGCCAGTATAATCAAGCAGGTCATCCCGAATCTGAAAAACCATACCGAGATTTTCACCGTAAGCTCTCATGCTTTGATGGATTTTCTCATTAGGTGTTGCACTCGTAGCTCCTATTTCGCAGCAGGTGGCAAAAAGCGATGCAGTTTTATCGGAGATAATTTTCAGATAAGTCGGTTCATCTATATCGAGGTCTTTACTTTTCTTGATTTGTAAAATCTCAGCTTCGCTCATTCGTCGAACGGCATCGGACGTAATTTTTAAAAATTGGAAATCATTATTATTTAAAGATAAAAGCAATCCTTTAGCCAGCATATAATCGCCCATCAGAACGGCAATCTTTTTTTTCCACATTGCATTTATGGATGGAAAACCGCGCCTCGTATCAGCATCGTCTACAACATCATCATGAATCAGTGTGGCTGTGTGAAGAATTTCAACAAGCGATGCTCCACGGTAAGTGCTATCGTTTACCTCACCACACATTTTAGCGGTAAGAAGCACAAGTGCGGGTCGGATACGTTTACCTTTCTGCTTCACAATGTACCGCACAATCAAATCAACGAAAGCCACTTTCGAGCGCATAGCGTGGTGAAAATGATTATCGAATTTTTCAAGTTCTTCTTGTATCGGTTGTGTAATTATTTTTAGATTCATTTTAATTCTCAGTTGAAAGCTTATCCAGCAAATTCAACGGCTTCTCTCTTCCTTTTTGCAATACCAGCAATTATAATACTGATCTCATATAATAACATCATTGGCAAAGCAAAAACTCCCATCGTAAACGGATCTGTAGTTGGTGTAACAATAGCCGCGATAATTAAAATTGCTACAACTGCATGGCGACGATATTTCCTCATGAATTTTGGTGTGATAACACCGAGTCGTGCAAGGAAATATGAAACCATTGGAAGCTCAAATATCAATCCGGAAATTAAAATCAATTGGAGAACGAAACTGACATACGCGTGTATCGAAATCATGTTTTGAATGCCTTCTGTTCCAAAAACTGCAAAAAACTGCAGCATGTAAGGCAGCATAATAAAATATGCAAAAGCAACACCGGATAAAAAACAAATTGTTGTAGCAAACACAATACCAGAAATATATTGGCGCTCCTTAGCGAGCAATCCCGGCTGGATGAACTTCCAAAACTGGTAGAGAATCCATGGAGAACTTATAATGATACCAGACATGAGTATTATTATCATGTAGAAGGTAATCTGCCCGTACGGGATTGTATTAATTAGGGAGAGTGGTGGATTGGTAAGCTGGCTCGGGCGGATAATCGCTGTGTTTACGATCCAATCGGAAAAAATACCGCAGATACCTGTTGCGACAATGGTTCCGATTATAGCTTTAATGATGCGCCACCTGAGTTCCTCGAGGTGTTCGAGGAAAGTCATTTCTTGTTCAGTTGTTTTAGATTCATCCGATAACTCCTGAATGTCTTGATATGGTTTTTCTTTTTTAAACATGAGATTCAATTCCGTATTTACGGAAAATGTGAATCATTCCATTAAATCCAAGTAAAGTGGAAAATTATCACATAATATTTGTACTTTCTTCTCGACCTCTTTATAAACATTTGTGTTTCCAATGTTTTTAAGAACTTCATCAATCAATTCGCCAACGATTTCCATTTCAGGCTCTTTCATCCCTCGCGTAGTAAGAGCGGGAGTTCCCATGCGGATACCGCTTGTGATTAGTGGACTCTTATCATCGAAAGGTACACCGTTCTTATTTACAGTAATCCCTGCCGGATCAAGAGCTTCCTGAGCTGTTTTTCCGGTTAGATTTTTATTTCGTAAGTCGATTAACATAAGATGATTGTCGGTTCCACCAGATATTATGTAATAACCAAGCTCTGTCATTTTTTTTGCGAGTGCTTGTGCATTTTTGATAACCTGTTTTGCATAAGTTTCAAATTCCGGGTGCAGATTCTCAAGAAATCCCACTGCTTTTGCTGCAATCACGTGCATGAGTGGACCGCCTTGAATGCCGGGAATTACCATCGAATCAATAAGCTCCGACATCATTTTCTTTCTTCCGGATTTTGGAGCGACAGCGCCGAACGGGTTCTCAAAATCTTTCCCCATCAGAATAAATCCGCCGCGAGGACCGCGTAGTGTTTTATGCGTAGTAGATGTAACAACGTGACAATGAGGAAGAGGATCGTTCAATAAATTCTTAGCTATCAAGCCAGCCGGATGCGCGATATCGGCAAATAGAAACGCGCCAATTTTATCAGCGATAACACGAAACGCTTTATAATCTATGTTACGAGAGTAAGCGCTTGCACCTACGGTTATCATTTTTGGTTTTTCCCGTAGGGCAATTGTTTCAACTTCATCATAATCTATGTAGCCAGTTTCTTTCTTTACACCGTAAGCAACGAAGTTATAAAGCTGTCCGGAGAAATTTACAGTCGAGCCATGTGTAAGATGTCCACCGTGAGAGAGATTCATTCCCATCACTTTATCACCCGGTTTCACAAACGTGAAATAGACAGCCATATTTGCCTGCGAGCCGGAATGAGGTTGAACGTTTGCATATTCAGCACCGAATAATTTTTTTGCTCGATCACGAGCAAGGTCTTCTGCAACATCCACAAACTCACACCCACCGTAGTACCGCTTGCCCGGGTAACCCTCGGCGTATTTATTCGTCATGACAGAGCCCAATGCTTCAAGCACCGCCCGACTAACAAAATTCTCTGAGGCAATAAGCTCTAACTTTGTATTTTGTCGATTGATTTCATTATGGATTGCATTGAAAACTTCTGGATCATGTTTAATTAGATCATTCATAAATATTATTAAACTATTAGAAAATTACAGATTTGTTAGTGAATGAATTTTCTCTACTCGTTGCGAGTGTCTGCCGCCTTCAAACTTTGTTGAAAGAAAGACCTTAATAATTTCTTTCGCAGTTTCCCAAGTTGTCAATCGCGAGCCAACGGCAAGAATATTTGCATTGTTATGCGCCCTTGCCAATTTTGAGGCTTCAACAGATTCGACATTACTTGCACGTATGCCCTTATGTTTGTTTGCAGTAATAGACATTCCAATGCCCGTACCACATATTAATATCCCAAATTCGCCTTTTCCTGACGCGACAAATTCAGCAACTTTATATGCGTAGTCGGGATAATCTGTTGATGTTGCAGAATCTGTCCCAAAATCTTGGAATTCGATATTCATCGTTCTCAAAAGTTCTTTTATTTTCTCTTTGTATTCATAACCTGCATGGTCAGCGCCAACTGCAATCATAGGATAATCATTCCTCATTCACGTTCAGGACGTTCGAACCATAATTCGCTGCCGCTTAGGGTCATGTTTATTCTTATGATATTATCCCGCTGAAGCTGCTGAAGCGTGGTTCCACGGTAGCTATACTCTAATCCTACATCAATTCGGGTGTCTCCGAAGATTGGAATCCCTAAACCACTTGTTACTCCGATCTCCTTAATAGGCTGCGTCTTAAGTTGAAAGGAGGTAGCATTGTAGAAAAATCCGAATCTGTATGAAATCATTCCATATAAAGTTGTTGACGGGCCTTTTTTGGGTAGAAGTTCTATTCCAAAGCCAAACTGGTAACTGTTTCGCAGCTCGGGTACAGATAAACCATTAACTTTATAATTTCCCCAATTTTGGAAATGGAAATCGGTGGCAAGTAAAATTCGTTCTGTTGTTAATGAGAGGCCAAATCCCATACTGAAAGGGAGATCAATATTTTTTGTTTGCAAGGTTAGTGTATCATAGGAAGTATTATATGGCGTGTGAAACGTATAAAGTTTTTCTTCTTGAGTTGTTAACGATGATGATGTTGTAAAAATCAAACCAGCATTGAAGGATTTAATATTCGAGATATTAAATATTTTTTTAAATCCACTGTATATTGTACCGAAGGTCAGGTTAATCCCTCTTAGATCAGAGGAGCGAATGACTTCTGCATCGCTGTAAATTGGGCTATTAAATTTTTGCTTTGTTGTATAATTGGTCGTCCCGAAAAGATAATTGAATTCAACCCCGAGCTGTAAGTCGGTATATAGTATTCCAGATAATCCTAAGCGACCGCGTGAAAGTCCACCACTACCGATATATTCTGTTTTATATTTAAGGTCGTTGAACAAACCGGGAGAAATTTTATGGTAGTTTATCCTGCTGAATGGTGTTATACCCACTCCAAGAATCATTCCTTTTTTTGGCAAGATCGGGAGCGTGATCATAAAACCATTGAAAAATGTTTCGCTTAGATATGTTGATTTTTGCCAATCCGTTGAAGCAAACCCTTGATAAGTAAGACTGATTTCATATCGGGTGCGATTTAACTGAGACCATGCGGCTGGATTCAATTGATTGATTGAATTGGTAGTCAACAATCCAATAGAAGCTCTGCCCATCCCACTGAAGCGGCTCGAGGTAAAATGATTAATATCACCAAGTCCATATCTGGAATATCCCGATCCACCGTTTCCTGCTTGAACTCCCGTGGAAAGTAAGACAATCAAAAAGAGTGAAACAATCAGAAGAAATGTGTTTCTATTCGACTTTATCATGGTAGCACCGAGTATGTTATTGTAAGTTTTGGTCGAAATATATCAGGAGCAGAAGCTCCATACAGTGCAAAACGGTCAAAGGTTGATGATTCACCGTATGGTCTAATTACAATGCCGTAGTTTGGCTCCCGAAGTATCCATTGCTGGACAATTGTTCTCATGTCTGCAATATATATATATGTATTGGTGTCTTTATCGCTTCTTTTACAAAATGTTGACCATGCAAGGGAATCGTATGGATAAGAATTCTTGCGTACGAGATAAACGAGTATCGAGTCACGAGAGAAAGAATTCATGATTGACAAATCATTATCTACCGATAATTCCAGTTTAGCATCAGAAATGCTCACCCGATCTGGAATGGAAAGAGAATCGAATCGAATCAGTCCGCGGTAACCTATGCCGGCTTGAAGAAATATTTTTTGAGGGATAGTAGGCACCGTTCCATTCGCTGCATAGGTTTGTTGTGCTACTTTGGCATCAAATATTCTGACACTATCGACCGAATCACGATATGTAACTGTTAAAAGAGGTGTATTATTTGTGCCAAAAATAATTCCTCTATCTGGCCGACTCTGTCGTTCTCCCAACGGTATTAATATAATTCCATATTGTAAACTATCCCGATTTTGAACCCATTTGTGGACGAGTTTATCAACTCTTAATATGGCAGTGTCAGTTTCACTTATTCTTAGAAGAAAAGTCGAATCTGGTGCGCTATTGTAGAAATTATTGTCGATACTATCCCAAATAAAAGAATCCTTACTCCACGAACGAAGTATTTCATGAGTCTCCATCACCATCAGATGGGAGGAATCCCCGAATGTGTAATTAATTGGTATTTTGATAACAGCAGATTCGATTATTGAATTTTTGGGGATATCCTTAAATCCGGTGAATTGAATCATTGCACATGACTGAATGTTTGTTTCTAAATCCGAATAATTTCCGATCATCAATCTTGAAGCTCCAGCAATTCTGTAGAGGAATGTAGAATCTGTTGTCGCTTTCGTTACGATTGATGATAGCTTTAAAGTATCTTCGGGGGAGATTAAACCAAGACCAAGTTCACTTGGCTCGTCGCTGCATCCGATTCCGATGATTGAGATGATAAATACAACAAAGAGGATAGAAAGTATAACAAATTTCATAATAATTTTCAGGTTTTCATTGAAATGGGAATTTCGTTTTGAATTTTTCTTTTTATAATTTGGATTGCATCATATAGATCGTTTGCGATATAATGGGGTAGAATATTTTGTTTGCGGCAAAGCTCTAACTCGGTTTTACCGTATCCGGTGAGAACAAGAATCGAAGTCGCTCCGCAATTATTTCCAGTTTGTACGTCAATCAGCTTGTCACCTATAACAAATGAATCTTTCAGATTGATATTGTATTCCGCTGCAGCTTTTTCTAACATGCCAAATTTCGGTTTTCTACAATCGCACTCTTTTCGGAATGGTGGTTCACCGATATCAGGGTGATGCGGACAATAGTAAATTGCGTCGAGTTTTGCATCATGTTTTTGAAGCTCTTGTCTAAGTGTGTTGTGAATTATTCGAAGTTCATCCTCAGTTAAAATACCACGTGCTATCCCAGATTGATTTGTAATAACAAATACATTCCAACCGTACTGATTTGCTTCATGAATTGCTTTTCCAGAGTTAGGTAGCAGATTCAAGTCAGTGGATGAGTGTAGAAAATCTACTTCGTGATTAATAGTCCCATCACGATCGAGGAATATGCCGACATTGTTCATCCGTTGTTTTTCGCCAAGTTGCGATAAATATCGACAAGTTTGTGAGCAATGTTTTCCTGTTCCGTATAATTGTTGGAATTCATTGATACGACTACGTTCTTCCGAGAATTTAATATTTTTCCCATGTCATCATCCGGCGACTTCACGATACCTCTTTTGGCTTTATTGCCAAATGTTGTAATAACATCTGCAAAAATTAGTCCCATTTTCAAAAAATTCAAGCGATCCGATTCCAAACCGTTTCCGTTGAAAAGATGCAATGGTAATCCAGTCTTTTCGATAGAGCTTTTCGGAAATGAAGCGTAATATGCAAGACTGTAAACCGTGAAGACGGTTTTCATATGCTTGTAATAAGGATCATCCTTATAAAGAGTTTTTAGGTATGCGGGGATAAGTCCACACTGCCAATCGTTGCAATGGATTATGTCGGGCTGCCACTGCAGGCGTTTCAATGTTTCTAAAACCCCACGGCAAAAAAATATGAATCGCTCATCATTGTCAATAAAATATTTTTTTGTTTCGGGATGAAAATATAGACCTTCTCGATTAAAGTAACGATCATTTGCAAGGAAGTAAACAAGCACTTTAAAACTTTCACTGCTAAGGTAAGATGATCTTACATATGCATGTACCGTGGACGAGGAGATCGGAACTTCAATATCCTTCATTCTAAGAAGATTGTGAATTTGGAATCGCCTATTGCTTATCGATCCATAATTGGGGAGCATCACGCGGATATCATGTCCGAATGATTTAAGAGTTTTTGGCAGACTACCTGCGAGGTCTCCAATACATCCGGATTTAATGAATGGATCTGCTTCACTCGCCACAAAGAGAATGCCTATGGATTTTGGCATACCTATTATAATATTGAGGAAAAATTTAAGATTTGCTATATAATCTACATTTTTTTTAACTCAAAAACAACAATTTTCTTGACAATAAAAAAAAGTTTAATTATATTAATCTACAATTAGATTTATTATTAAGTATTAAGGTTACATTATTAGCTTTTGTTAAAGGTTTTTTAATATCCTGCTCTAATTTTGCAGGTTTTCTTCTAAAATCAAATTTATAAATTTGGATAACCTTTGACAGTCGTGAAAATTTTCAACAATGATATTATGACCGAATGTCTGGACTTTTCCGATATTCGGTTTTTTGTTTATATGGTATGATATTCCAAGAAAAGTTTTTCAATCGGATTTTTCTAATCTCGACCAACGTTCTTTTTGTTCTCTCATTTGGATTGCAACTCTATGGACAATCAGAAGATGTTCGCGTCATTCAATCAGAGGCGAGCGGTATCGTTGTTGAGTATATACCTATACACCAAACTCCAATGGAATTTACTTCTGAAGGTTATGTTTTCACTCGGTATCATTTTGAATCTGGTGTTTTACACGCCGATCATAAACCTGGGGCCCCCGACACACGATCTCGTTACATATCATTGCGGTTCCCGGGCACACAGAATAACACTCTGGAAATAATTAATATCGAGTATGAAGATATTGGAAATGTTTTGCTTTCCCCAGTTGCTCATTTTAATGTGAACGGAGGAAGATATACCGAAAATTATTTTTTTGATGAAGAGATCTATTCTTACTCAGGTTTTTACCCTGAGTTTGTCGCATCATTGGTCGACATTGGGGAAACGCGGGGTATGTTCCTTGGAAGTTTACAGCTCAATCCGATCCAATACAATCCTGTTCAGCGGACAATCCGAAAATACAACCGCATCGTTGTGCGTATAAACTTTGGAAAGCAAGAGACCCCCCAGAAAGTAATCCCAGGTATTAAGGGGATCGCATTAAACGAAGATATGTTTCCAGCTGAAGCTCCTCAGATGAAAAAAAATATCCCACGTAATAGTGTTCTAAGCACAGGTATATGGTATAGGTTTGAGATCAACGATGATGGAATGTACAAAATAACAGGTACAATGCTCCTTGATGCTGGGATTCCTTCAACAGTAGATCCAAAAAGCATTAAAATTTATGGCAATGGTGGAATACAAACACCTATGGATGTATCAACCCCATATCCCGATGATCTTTTGCAGAATGCGGTTTATACATATGATGATGGTGACAATGGAAAATTAGATGGCTCTGATTATATAATATTTTATGGTAAAAGTACCCGTGGATGGAAATACAGCCCGAGCTCAAAGTCTTTTCAGCATTACATCAATCACTTTGCGGATAAAAATATTTACTGGTTGACATATGGAGACGGACAAACAGCTAAACAAATGATGCCTTTTGCATCTTCGGAATCGGAAGATTTTTTTAAACCGACGACAGTCGGAGATAAAATCTTCCAAGAAGATGAAAAATTTAATATTTTTAATTCTGGTATCCAGTGGTTGGGTGAATCTTTTAATGGCAGTGGAAGGATAACTTATCCAAACCACCTCACAGAGATCAACATATCACATCCAGTGAAATATGTTTTTAATATTGGTGCTATCGCAAATGGTCCATCACAATTTACGATATCTGGCAATGATTCTTTATTAATTGTTCAACCAATATCATTCCATCAGAGATCTCCGAGTTATTATTCAATCACGGCCACCGTAACGAAACTAATGATAATTAATAATGATCAAAGTAAACTTCAATTCATTTATACATCATCGGGAACATCGGCTGCCGGATATATCGATTGGTACGAAATATTTTGGCAAAAGAACCTCCGCGCTAAAAACGATCAATTTTATTTTCATACACATGATACTACCGCCACAGCAAAATATAAGGTCAGCGGTTTTAGCAATGACAAAATATTTGTTTTCGACGTATCACGATTCGATAGTGTATTGAGGCTTTCAGATCCTCGCATTTCGAGTGATACTTGCTCATTCGGTCTTGATCTTATTGGGGGCAGCGTGAAGGAAATTTATATTGTCGGAAAAAATGGTTTTAAGACTCCCGGGAAATTAAATTTGGTCCCCAATCAAAATCTTCATGGGAATCCGATTGAAGGTGATTATGTAATTATTGTACATAAAGAGTTTATGAGCGCGGCAGCACGCTTGAAAGAGTATCGAGAAAATCAAGACAACCACCCGCTCAAGACGGTCATAGTCGATGTGGATTCAATTTATAACGAATTTAGCGGTGGCTTGCTTTCCCCTGTTGCTATTAGAAATTATCTTAAATATGTATATCTCAATTGGTCCACGCCTCCAAAATATGTTTTATTGTTTGGCGATGGAGATTATGATTATAAGCGGATATTAGGCAATTCAAATCCAAATTGGATACCGCCGTGGGAATCGGTTGAGTCATTCAATTATCTCAATACGTATGCAAGCGATGATTTTTTTGGTATCTTTTTCACTGGCGGTAAAGTCAATCTTGGTATTGGACGTTTGCCTGTTCGTTCATCAAAAGAAGCGATTGACGTAGTTGAAAAAATTATTGAATATGAAACCCGTGGTGAAAAGGATCCTTGGAAACTGCGATTTACTTTCGTAGCAGATGATGGATTGCAAGCATCCGGCGAGAACGATCGATTGTTACATACTGATCAAGCCGATAAAATTTCAAATCTTGTTCAACCATTGTTTGAAAAGAAAAAAATCTATTTGTATGATTATCCAACGGTTGTTACTTCTATGGGAAGAAGAAAGCCCGCTGTAAATCAGGCAATTAAAAATTCGATTAATCAAGGAACTCTTGTTTTGAATTTCACAGGGCATGGGAATCCACGAGTTTGGACCCACGAAGGTGTATTTGCCCGTGAAACTGATTTTCCATTAATGCAGAACAAAGGAAAATATTTTTTTCTGGTTACAGCGACATGTAATTATTCAAATTTCGACTTGCTGAATGAGCAAAGTGGTGGAGAAATATTGACACTTGCCCCTAAAGCAGGGGCGATTGCTACGGTTTCCGCATCAAGAGCCGTCTTTGCAGGTGAAAATTTTGAATTCAACAAAACACTTTATAGATATCTTCTTGAAACAAATCAGTTTGGGCAAGTGAAGCAGCAAACATTAGGTGATATCATGTATAAGACAAAACAACAGCGCACAGGAACAAACGATTTAAAATACCTTTTACTGGGTGATCCAGCTCTTCACCTCGCTTTTCCACCACTAATGGCGTCGATCGACAGCATCAATCAGAAACCAGGGAAACCAACTGTACAGTTAAAAGCATTGGAACGAGCTGTAATCTCAGCTACTGTCAGAGATACCGCTTCTGGAAATACGATAGATTTTAATGGAAAAGCACAACTTGTTGTATACGATGCCCAACGAACAGTTACACTGACAGCCCCAGAAATAAATCAATCAATGCCTTATCAAACATCGGGGAGTGTACTTTTTAGAGGGGAGCTTAGTGTAAAACAGGGCAGAATAAGTTCGACGTTTATTGTTCCGAAAGATATTGCGTATAGAAGTGAGCCAGCGAAAATGTCTTTGTATTTTTGGAACGAAACATCTGAAGGAGCGGGATATGTTCCAGTCCTAATTAATGGTTCTTATGATACTGAAATAAAAGACACAGTTGGTCCGATTATTAGATTGTATATAGATCACAAAAATTTTCGCCCTGGTGATGTTGTCAGCTCTTCCCCGAGTCTGATTGCCGAGCTAAGCGATTCAAACGGAATTAATATATCGGAGTCAGGTATTGGTCACCGACTTGAAGCTTGGCTCGACGATCAATCTCAAAGCATTGACCTCGCTGATTATTATAAAAGTAAGGATAATACTTATCAGGAAGGAATTATTGAATATCCATTAGGAACTCTTTCACACGGGACACATAAACTTCGACTCCAAGCTTGGGATTCGTTCAACAATCCATCGACTAAAGAAACAATGTTTAATGTGGTAACAGGTGAAGGTTTAAAACTCTCGAATGTATTTAATTATCCAAATCCTTTTTCAAGGGCAACATACTTTACGTTCGAGCATAATCAAGTTTCAAGCATAGATGTTGAAGTAAAAATCTATACAGTTGCCGGACGTTTAATACAATCGCTGAAGCAGTCGAATGTAATCACTCCGGTTGTTCGTATTCTGTGGGATGGATTGGATAAAGATCGAGATGAACTAGCAAATGGTGTCTATCTGTACAAGATAATTGCTAAAACACAAGATGGCAGATTTACAAGTGAGTCGCTTGGAAAACTAAGTGTATTAAAATAAAGCGAGGAAAATGATATTGAGTGAATTGCTTCTAAAAAACAAAGATGCTAAATTAAAATAATCAGTTTATTATATAAAGGGTAATTATAATGAAATCTAAGAAAATCAAGAAATCATCAACATTTGCGATAATTTTGCTAGCAATCTTGAGCATGGTCTTACCAGAGAAAATGGATGCACAGGGTGAATCTGCGGTGCCGTTCTTATTAATTGCACCCAATGCACGTGCTGATGGAATGGGGGAAGCTGGAGCTGCGTTATCCGATGATGGTTCTGCATCATACTGGAATCCGGGTGGATTGGCATTTCAAAAATATCATGAGATAAGTATAACACATTCCCAATGGCTTCCGCAATTTAATCTCTCCGATCTTTTTTATGAATATTTTGCATATAGCGGAAACTTCGAAGAGGTGGGCGGTACAATTTCCGGAAGTATTATCTTTCTAAACCTCGGCGAGTTCAACAGGCGAGATGAGTTTAATAATGATTTAGGAAATTTTAAAGCGTACGAATTTGCAATTACAGGTGGATACTCAACAAAACTCACAAGCGATCTTGGTGTAGGTATTAATCTTCGATTCATTCGTAGTGTACTCGATCCCGATATATCTCAGAAGCAGGCGCGTGGAATCGGTTCTACAATCAGTTTTGATATCGGAACACTCTGGCGACCATCATTTCTCGGTATAGAAAATAGATTTAGCGTGGGGGTTAATCTATCAAATCTTGGCCCAAGGTTAGCATACCTCCAAAAAGCACAAGCGGACCCGCTACCGACAAATCTAAGACTCGGTTTTGGATATAAAGTAATAGAAAGTGAATATAATAATATTACTGCGATTATCGATTTTAATCGTATGTTAGTTCGCCGCTATCCTCAAATCAAAGATACGCTGGGAAATTTAATTCAAGACCCAGACGTTGACGATTTACCTAAATCATTGGTTTCTGCTTGGGGTTCAGGCGGATTTAAGAAAGTTACTATCGCGGGTGGATTAGAATATTGGTATGGCAGCCCAAAGCTCTTCGCATTGCGATGGGGATATTTCTATGAAGATCCCAACTATGGCAATAGAAAATTTATGACTTTTGGTGCAGGTATCCGCTACGATATTTATGGATTTGATTTCAGTTATCTTTCTGCGATAGAAGAAAATCACCCACTCGGAGAAACGATGCGATTCACACTATTACTCTCGTGGGGCGCTGAAACCGAAGAATGGGAATAGTCAGTTATACACTGCAATCATTTTGCACCAGTCGACGTAACGATTGGTGCTTTATTTTTTTGCCACTGTTTGAGAGAACATACTCATGAATAAAAATCTTTTCATAATTGTTTTAATTCTTCTCATAATTTTTAAGGTAAATGCACAAGAAACCCAATCGCTCTCTTTAAATCATCAGCTTTTCCTCAACAAGGCAAAACCGATGAGGGGGAATTTATTCAGCAACGCTGCCCCTAAAACAATCGTACGGATTTTAGCAGTCATGGTCGAGTTTAAAGAAGATAATGACCCTCTGACATCCGGGAATGGGAGATTTGATAATTCAAAACCATCAAAGCCATATCTCGATGCACCACCGCATGATCAAGCTTATTTCCAAAATCATATAACATTTCTTGAAAATTATTTCCGAAAAAGCTCGAATGGTAAGCTGAAAGTAACAGGAACGGTGCTTGATAGTGTTTTTCGGCTTCCAAACGAGATGAGTTTCTACAGTCCACCTCTCCGTGGTGAACAAAATGTTGAGCTCGGTTATCTTGCGAAGGATACATGGCGGTTAGTTGATACATTAACCCGTTTGTGGGGAATTCCGATTCAATACGATCAATACGATGTTTTTTTAATTTTTCATGCAGGTGTCGGAAGGGACATCAATCTTAGTAGTCTGTATGGCTATACACCCACACCTAAAGACATCCCATCCATTTATCTTTCTCTAAGCGGGATGAAGGAAATTTTCGGAAGTACATTCGAGGGAATAACAGTTAATGGTGGCAAAGATACGATAAAAAACTCGCTGATTATGCCAGAAACAGAAAGGATCGAGGGATATAATCTTGGTATTAACGGATTACTAACAGCGATGATAGGAAGTCATCTTGGTTTACCCGATTTGTTTGATACAGAAAAACCAGGTGAAGGTCGTTCAGGTATCGGACGTTTTGGATTAATGGATGGTGAGTCGATATTTAGCTGGTTTGGTGCATTTCCTCCAGAGCCATCCGCATGGGAAAAATATTTCTTAGGATGGATTGAGCCAATAACAATCGCAACAGGTGATTCGATTTATGACATTCCTGCGGTGGGTTTGAATAATTCCATCGATACTGTTTATAAAGTTTTAATTAGTGCAAAGGAGTTTTTTCTTATCGAAAATAGAAATCGTGATGCTAATCGTGATAGTGTAACTGTAACAATGGTATATAATGGTAACACAATCGTTAGGAAATGGGCTCACGATACAAAAGGATTCAATGAGGATGATCAGGATTCTTTATATGGTGTTATAGTTGATGTTGATGAATTCGATTGGAGTTTACCCGGTGGTTATGATAAGACAAATAATATTTTATACGATGGTGGCATCCTGATATGGCACATCGATGAAAACATAATCGATGCAAATCTTGCATCCAATACTATCAACGCAGATCCTAATCGCCGCGGTGTAAATTTGATGGAAGCTGATGGTTCACAGGATATTGGCCAAATTTACGACTGGCTTACTCCGTGGAAAAATAGCTCCAGTGGATGGTTATTTGACTTCTGGTATAAAGATAATCAGGCACCTCAGCGGAAATACGACACAACCGGTTTCACACCGTTCTCACATCCAAACAGTATGAGTAATAACGGGGCGAACAGTCATATTTATATCAATAATTTTTCTGAACGAAGCCCAAGAATGAAAGCACGGATAAAAGTTGGTGATGAGCAGGTGAAACCGCTGACCGGTTTTCCGAAAAATGTTAAACAAACTTTCGGTACTCGTTCTATAAAATATATAAATCCAAAGTGGATATGCATCGATTCAGGTAATTGCCCTAATGGTGGATTAGTGATAAACACATCGGGCAAGCATGTTCAGGCAATTTCAGTCCTTGAACAATCAGCAGTTGTTGGACCTCCTCAAATTTATGGATGGTCATTCGCGGGCACACAACTTTTTGAAACAGGGGATTCTTCTGGTTTGTTAGTCGAGTACGGAAATATTTCATTCCAAACACATACGGCATTCTCGCTTGCTTTAAGTAATATTGATAATGATAATTACTTTGATTTCTCTGTTGGAGGATTTCAACCTTATCAACCAGAGACTCAACCTGCTGTCTATACATGGAGTGCTTCGGATTTAGATCGTGATAGTCTCGCCGATTTAAATTTTAGTAAGAATGTAGCTTTTCCTATCACTACGCACGCAGTTATTTCTGATTCTTTTATTGCATATGGTGCATCTCACGGGGTTGTGTATTTTGTCAAGATTAACGATCTCACAATCCATAGTGTCCAAATTGATCCCTCCGATACTACCGATATTGTTGGCTTAAGTCTGGATGATAAGCTATCATCTTTTATTATTGCCATTTCTTCTCGTGGAACCGTTAAGATTATTAGTCCATTTATTATGGATAAATACATACCAATTGTGAAAGATTTCTCGAAACCCATGGTTGGTTCTCCAGTTTCAGCGGTTATCTCGACATCTCTTGGAAAACGGATTGCTTTTGCATCGAAGGATGGTTCGGTTTTTTTAGTTGATAATCATCTAGATATTACTCTTGGTTTTCCTTTCACGACCGGCAGTGAGATCCTCAATTCCCCAATTATTGCTGATATTGATGGTAATGGTCAAAAAGATATCATCGTTTTCAGTGGGAATAAAATTTTTGCTATCAATGCTAACGGAACTCTTCTTGATAATTTCCCTATCACCGTTGCAACGAACAAAACGTTACTCACATCACCGATAGTTGCCGATGTTGATGGAAATGGAACCGTTGATATTGTCACAGTAACACAGGAAGGATTAGTAATAGCGTTTGATCGGTCAGGGAAAATAGCTGAAGGTTTTCCTATCCTTGCTGGAATCAATAGAGGCTCAACTCCCGCAGCATTTTATATACCGTATAACTCGGATAGTGTTGGCATCGGGTTAGCAGTGGCATCAGATGATGGACATGTGTATGCATGGAGGACGGGAATCCTGAAGACAAATATATCATCGCTTCCTATTCAGCCGTGGCCCCAATATATGCACGATGCACAAAACACTGGATTAGATGAAACTATATTACAAATTAAGCTAAAGAGTGATGAATTTTTTCCATCCTCGTTCGCATACAATTGGCCCAACCCTGTAGGTGCGGTAGATGGATTTAAAACTAATATCCGTTATTTCGTTCAGGAGGATGCGAAAGTTCGCATCACGATTTTCGACCCTGCGGGTGATTTAGTTGATGAATTTGATGGACCTGGCCGCGGCGGTTTTGACAATGAAGTTGAGTGGAATGTTTCAAGTATCCAAAGTGGGATATACTTTGCTCATATTCAAGTCAATGGTGTTGGTAAAAGCGGTTCTGCAATTATTAAAATTGCGGTTGTGAGATGAAGTATTCGTGGTGTTATGTTGCTGGTATGTTGTGTTTGATGATTAATTCTTGTCGTGAAATCGAGCCATCATCCCCGGTACAGAGTATTGAAGGTTATCAGCTTACCGGAATAGTGATGACATCGAATGGAATCGCCCTCGATAGTGTAGGTGTACGACTTTATTATCGCTATGATCACGTTCGTTCAACTCCACTTGATACAGTGAAAATATTTATTACCAGTTCGGATCAAATAATCAATGTTTCTGTTTGGAAGGACAGCAGCCATTATATTCGCACACTTTATTCAGGAACATGGCAAATCGGTCCTTTGCCTCAGTTTAGATGGGATGGAATGGATTCAAACCAAACACAACTTACTAGCGGGAAATATTTAATGAGATACATCATTGATAATCTCCTTATTAAAGAAGTGTCAATTATTCTTGATGGTAAATTAACAGCAATAACTTACAATAAGGGACGATTTACTATAATGAATATTAATTTACCGATAGGTGAACTTTTCGATATATATCGCTCGAATGGAACATTTTATGGGGTTTACAGGGTATCAGCAACAATCGCACTCGAACTTCAAATACAAGACTCTCGTGCGGAATATCCCGCGGTTCATCTGCAAAAAAATCAAGTTACGAATCATACATTTATTTTATAATTTTAAATGAAAATATTTTTTCCAATATCTCTGATTACCTTATTTTGTTGTTCAAATGTTTTTGGACAAGAAGATTTTTTCCATCCAGAGTTGGAATGGCGAACAATTCACACTGAGCATTTTTATGTTCATTACCATTTAGGTGCCGAGCGGACTGCAAAAATAATCGCAAAAATAGCAGAAGATATTTACGAGCCGATAACGTCATTCTACAATCATAAGCCAGATGGGAAAGTAAGTTTCATTGTTAAAGATTATGATGATTATTCCAATGGAGCGACTTATTTCTTTGACAATAAAATTGAGATTTGGGCATCTGCGCTCGATTTCGATTTACGAGGGACACATAATTGGTTAAGGAATGTAGTTTCGCATGAGTTTACACATTTAATTCAAATTCAGGCGACATTAAAATTCGGGCGAAAAGTTCCCGCGATTTATTTTCAATGGCTGCAGTATGAAGCTGAAAGGCGGACAGACGTTCTGTACGGTTATCCCAATGGAATTGTATCTTATCCGATATCGGGATTCGTTGTTCCGGTTTGGTTTGCCGAAGGCGTTGCTCAATATATGCGGAAAGAGTTCGGTTATGAATCATGGGATTCGCATCGGGATATGATTCTTCGAATGTATGCACTCGAAAATAAAATGTTGACATGGAATGAAATGTCGGTCTTTGGAAAAACAAGCCTGGGGAATGAGTCTGCGTACAACTCAGGGTATGCCCTCGTTCGCTATATTGCCGATCATTATGGTGAAAATAAATTGCGTGAAATATCTGACAACCTTCGTTCATTTTCCGCCATAACTATTGATGGTGCAATTGAGAAAGCTATCGGTAAGGATGGTATAGAACTTTACAATGAGTGGAAAGATCATCTTATAAATGATTATAATCAACGCATCGAGCATGTAAAAGATAACGTGGTTGCCGGAAGAACAATCGCTGATGTAGGTTATGCAAATTTCTATTCAACCTTTTCACCTGATGGAAAAAGAATTGCATATGTTAGCAATAAAGAATCTGATTATTTTTCTCCATCCTCAATATATCTTTATGATGTTGAAACAAAAACAGAGAGATTATTGAAAGCAGGCGTGAGGTCGAACATTTCGTGGTCACCATATTGTAATAAAATATTTTATTCAAAATTAACACGAAAGAACACTCATTGGTCCAGTTATTCTGATATCTTCGTTTACGACTTTGAACACGACATTGAAAAACGATTAACATATGGTCTTCGTGCGGATGCGCCCTCAATTTCTCCCGATGGAAAAACGATTGCGTTTCTTTCAGGAAAAGACGGAACGATGAATCTTTCCACTATGAATATTGATGGTACCAATGTCCATAAATTAACGAATTATTCTCATGGTGAACAGATATATAATCCCAAATGGTCACCAGATGGGGAATTTATTATTTTTGATTATTCAATCAAAGATGGCCGTGATATTGCCGTAATACCAAGCAGTGGAGGAGATGTTTCTTTTTTACTCGCCGCTGATTATGATGAACGAAATGCGATCTTTACTTCAAATGGAAATAATATTATTTATGCATCTGATATAACTGGCATTTTTAATTTATATGAATACAATTTAACAACGAAGACAACAACCCAGTTAACGAATGTGCTTGGTGGTGCTTTCATGCCTACCGTGAATTCGAACGGGCAGATCGCATTCTCAAATTACACCTCCAGTGGATATAAAATCGCGATGTTTGATAGTATTCAGCCGCAAGATAAACCAGGCACATACCGAAAACCGGATAAATATGTTTTTCAGCCTGAAACAAAATTAACATCCATCAATAAAGATAATTCTGTTCGACAATTTGATTGGCAAAAACTCAGCTCGTATGACGATACAAAACTTCCGCAGTTTAAAGAGACGGCATATAAAAATACAACATCGGGTTTAGCACTATTTCCATTTGTTCGGGTTGACAATTACAATCCCAAGAATAAAGGAATTGATATAATTAAATTAGGGCTGTATGCATACTCATACGATGTACTTGATAAATATGGATTTTTTGCTGGGGTAGGAATCAATCGGAAAGGAGAGCGTGATCTATTTGTCATTTTTGATTATCGTGGGAAAATTCCAGGACTTTATCATCTCGGTGCAGAACCAGCCCTTTCATTCGAACTATACAACATAACCCGAAAAGCAAATGATGCCACAGTCACTCTTGGTGAAAATATGGTTTCGATTGGAATATCGTATAGTTTATTTGAATTCGATGTTGTCATGAAGCACAAAATTTTTAGTGATATTCTCGATTTGGAGTTACGTTATGCACACAGCAGGTATACGGCAATTATTGGTTCATTTTCTTTACCAGAGCGCCCCGACTTAGGATTAATTCCTGCATCTAACGACTTATACCTTATAGGAAACAATATCTCCGCAACATTCCGATTCGATGGAATAAAATTATCGAGGACGCGAGAAATCAATCCCTTGGGTCGGAAGGTTCGTCTCCGATATGAATATGAATTCAACAAATCTAATCCAACAGGTGAGTACGAAAATTCCGATGGTATTTGGTCTCCTAAGTATCAGAACATACGATTTCATCGACTTGAGTTTAATTGGCGGGAATATGTAAAATTACCTGCTTGGAAACACACGCTTTCAGCACAACTCCGTGGTGGTACAATCTTCGGTCCACCAGTAGATAACTTCTTTAATTTCTACATCGGTGGGCTTGCCGGGATGAAAGGATATACATTCTATTCGCTTGGTGGAAATGAGTTTGGTATGGCGAACCTCACCTATCGTTTCCCGATCGTCGAGGATATCGATCAACGTTTTCTCCATATAATTTTCAATCATCTTTACGGTGCAGTTTACGGTGATATTGGCACTGCATGGACCGGTGGTGGCCCAGAAGGAAAAAAATATAAACGTGATGCTGGTGTCGAGTTACGGCTTGAGGCGTTTTCGTATTATGCATTTCCAACCCGTATTTTTTTTAATGCTACATATGGCTTCGACCGATTCGATTATTTTATGGATAATACTAAAACGTATGTCAATTATGGGAAGGAATGGGCTTTCCATTTTGGTGTTTTATTTGGATTTGATTTTGATTGATAAAGAAAGGTTTTAAATGACAAGATATATTTTACTCTTTGCTGTACTATTTGGACTCAGTAATGGGTCAGTCGCCTTTGAGAAACCCCCAGTTCGGTTAACAGGTATTACATCAGTTGATTTTTTGGGAAGTTCTGAATTTTTAAAAATCGTTCCTGATAGTAGAACTAATAGAGATTTTGATGAAATTATCGAATCAGGAAATAATAAAAAATCTCCTTGGATTGCCGGCTTGTTATCGTTAGCTCTTCCCGGGGCAGGCGAGTTTTATGCAGAGAATTATGTGAAAGCAGCCATCTTCTTCGGGATTGATGTTGGTTCGCTTGTTACCGCATTGATATATGATGGGAAGGGGAATAAGCAGACTGATATTTTTGAGAGTTATGCACATCAACATTATAGCCCAGTTCGGTATGCAATCTGGATCAAAAATAATATATCACAACTTACTCCAAATTCAAGCATAAATCCTGATGACTACAAGGTGGGATGGGACCGCATAGATCCCTACTCTGGTCCACCATACTCAGATTTAAATTGGGCTGAACTGAATAGAATGGAAGAGGATATCGGGAAAGGTTCGTCCGGTGGATTTACACACCGGCTTCCGTATTTTGGTGAACAACAATATTATGAACTTATTGGGAAGTACAAACAATTTAGCAAGGGCTGGGATTCACAGGATCCTCGGACTTATCCGGAAGAATACATTAAAAATTTTAAAGAAGGGAATTCCCAGTTCTTTTCATACGGTGAAATGTTCAATAAAGCAGATAAATATTACACAATCGCGGGTGCATTCATCTCGGTTATGGTTGCAAATCATATATTAAGTGCGCTTGATGCAGCGTGGTCTGCAGCACGCTACAATAATGCTCTCCATACCGAAGTCTCGTTGAAAGCTCAAGCTACACCCTATGGATATACTCCTCTGATTAAAGCTAATATCACATATTCATTTTAATGCAAAAGTCGCAATAGAGTGCTAAGCATGCTGATAAATTTTCAGTCCCGTTTACTTTGGCACTCGCCAAAATACAAATAGCCCGATAAAGAAGAAAATAATATTCGCAAGCCATGCAGTAAGGAGCGGATTCAGATCTCCATTATATCCGAATGCTTGACTGATTTGCTGGAAAATCATATATAGGAATGAAATCCCAATTGCGATACCAAACTCGACTCCAAGCCCGCCTCTCCGTTTGATGGAAGAAAATGGAATACCAAATATAATCACAATGACGCTTGCAAATGGGAAGGCAATTTTCCCATAGAAGTCAACAAGCCATCGCGAAGCATCATGCCCTGCCCGTTGTTGGTTCTTAATAAACTGACGTAAATCTGTGTAATTCATCTCTTCCGGTTTTTCTTGTTTCTTTCGGATGTCTTCCGGAGTAAAATTCAATACACCGATGGAAAGTGAATCGAATCGATGAATGATCTCCGATGAATCTCGGAACGATCTTTGTGTTCCTTTATGCAGTGTCCATGTTCCTGAAGCCGATAGCCAGCGCATCTCATTTGCATCATAGCGTGTGTTAATGATTGTCGGAATGGTTCGATCAAAATCTTGGATGCTAACTTGCAATGCTATATTGCGTGAGTCATCGTACATCCCAATAGTTAGAATTCTGGTTCTGGAGTCTTGAATAAAAATATTTGTTTTTGAAACATACTGAATATCTTTATGGAAATATATTCGTCCGATCTCAAACTTTTTTTTATTCGCCGATGGAACGATCCACCCATTAAAATATATTGAGGCAATGCTTACGAAAATCGCAAATAAAAGGATCGGCGCCATAAAACGGTAGAGACTAACACCGCTGGATTTTAGAGCAGTTAATTCGTTGTATGTGGACATTCGCCCTGTAGTAAATAACGCTGAGAGGAGCATTGCGACCGGAATCATCAGCTTGATAATTTCTGGAATGAAATATAAATAGTAAATAGTGATCATCCCGACAGATGCGTTCAGATCGAGGAAATCATCCAGATTGTCCATTAAATTTATTGCAACGAAGATAATTGTAATGGTAATGAGTGAAAAAAGAGTTGTGAAAACAAATTGTTTGAGGATGTACCGGTCAAGTTTAGTCATGTGTTCTAGTACTGGTTTTGATCTATCGTCTCAGGTGTCCGAAAATATTTTGGAACAAAACGATTGATAGTCCTCCAGTTTATAGTCGGGGTTTCACGTCCCATTCTAAGTGTAAGGTAAATTCCCAGTGCGAGCAGCACAAAATTTGCCATCCACATGCCAAGCCATGGGCTGATGAATCCCCGATCACCAAGTTTTTCACCACCAATAAGTGCAGCCCAGTAGATGATGAAAAATCCCAAACTAAAAGTTGCAGCAACACCAAAAGTTCCGCGTCGTGCCATAATCCCAATCGGTGCACCAATAAGGACGAAAACAATACATGCCGCAGGGATCGAGTATTTTTTATTAATCTCAACGAGATACTCATTTATGCGGCGGTCGTTATATTCTATAATTGACAGCTGACTGGAAATGTGAGAAAGCATGCCTCGTATATTATTCAATGATAATAAAATAGCGCGCTGCCGCTTTTGTGTAGAATCTTGAATTAAAGAGATGGACATAGGATCGAAGATTCTGGATGGTGAATGACCAACTTTTTGAAACGCTTGTGCGAAGGCATTATCATTCACCATCCTCAGACTATCGACGAATTTTTTCATAGTTGTCGCACTTAGTTCCCGATCACCTCGGTCAAACACACCAGCTCTCGTTCGCTCGAAATCGAAACCCTCTGCATCCATAATAATTCGGTGATGAACGTAATTCATTCGTCTATACGCTCGCATATCTTTCATGTTCATTTGATGGATTTCACCATCATATAAATCCATGATGAGTTTTCTGTAATCCGGTGTGAAGGAAACTTTCCCATTTTTTGCCGTTACAACTATATTTGTTGAAGGGTCAGTATAGTCGTAAATGGTAACACCCTCAAGGTCATTCGATTTCTCGAATGTTTTACGAGCAAGGATACTATATCCGGGAATATCTTGAGAAAATAATCCTGCTTCGATAGTCAATGTCGGTTTTGTTCGGCGAATGTCGATCATCAAGACTTTGAAACGATGATTTGCTTCTGGTAGTATTTTGTTATTGAATTCGACAAGAAGATATGTAAGAACAAAAGAAGCTAATAAAGCAGGGAGCATCATTCGGTACAAACTCATTCCGCTTGCTTTCATCGCAGTTATTTCGTTCTGGGACGAAAGTTTACCGAATGCCATAAGTGTGGCAACTAATACAGCCATCGGAACAGCTAAAACCACCATCCACGATAAGCTAAGCATTATTAACTCGCCAATGACCCACGAGCTGAGCCCTTTCCCAACAAGTCGATTAATCTCTCTCATCAAAAATTGAAGAAGAAAAATGAATATGAGCGTCAGAAATGCAAAGAGGAAAGGACCAATATGTGTTCTCAATATGTGGATGTAAAGTTTCATATCGAGAATAATATAATTGCAATTGATTGATTTTACAAATGAAAATATGATTCCGACATCGACAAGACAGTACTCCTTTCAATCGTTGCTGTCAAGCAAGTGTTTTTTCAATCGGGAGCTAAACTTCCAGGTTCCATGCCGTGTCCCTTTCGATATACGGTTACGTGCCAATTTAATCTCGGATTACACCATCAATTGTCCAGGATAGTGTAGGGGTGGGTGGTTGACCCGGCGGTGTTGCAGGGCTCGCAGCCATAATTTGATATTGAAGGGTAAATATAATTCCTATGTTAACATTCGGCTAAGCGGATATTGTAAGGTTTTTGCGAATTGGGGGGCATAAAACTAAGAGAGACTTCTGAAA
>CAYYIJ010000025.1:23480-25659 GCA_964471945.1 uncultured Chlorobiaceae bacterium | reverse complement strand
GCAGGTGTTTCGGAATCTAAGCGATTTTAGACCCTGAAATGAATTCAGGGTGACCATTTGGGTGATTTTTCAGAAGTCTCTAATAATAATATTTGGATGCATCACACCTCTTCTACGCTGGCAGATAGGAAATATTTAAACAATTAATGGAACGATACACGCTGGATTTTGCAATCCGAGGAGACATAGAATACAGTCGGTGTTTTCATGGACGATAAGGGAAAAAGTAATATTATTCCTCCTTCTGGTTTTGAATATCAAATAATTAAAACATCCATTAAATCCGATACTTGCAGTGCCCTGACTACCCCAGATTTTAGGATGCTACCGGACCAATTTTGGCATTCCCCGCATAATTTCGTATTATGTAAAAGAAAATTATTGAAATACTATAAACCTGACTATGTTTGAAGACATAAAAGATAAATTAAGAATACTTATCCGAATATATACTTGAGTATAATCATGAAAAGCATTAACGAAATTATTTCAATATTACAAATGAAGGTTGATTTGGTTTCCCGAAAAGGTATTAAACCAAAGTATTGGGAGTATATTGAAAAAGAAATTATTTATGTCTAGACGATCACCAATACTGACAATAGCGGATATCATTGAAGCAATCGAGAAGATCGAATGCTATCTGGATAAAAAAAGCTATCATGATGAAAATAAAAATATTCCCTGGCATGATATTATTGGATTAAGAAACCGAATTGTTCATGGAGACTACTGAAAAATTCAAAAAAATACATCTCGCAAAGCTCGCCAAGGTCGCAAAGGAATTGTTGTGTTCAAAAATCAAACCTTAGCACTCTTTGCGCCTTTGTTACGAAGTGATGCCTTTCCGAAGGAATCCTTTGGATCGGCACGAGAAACAATATTTCAGATATCTCTCATGATTACTTTGGAATTGACTATGAACTTATTTGATAATTATAAGAGATAATATGTTTGAAGACGTAAAAGATAAAATAAAAGAACTCGAAACAAAGCTCACCAACCTCCGGGGGTATCTTTGACCTTGACACAAAGGAGAAGGAAATAGCCGACCTCGAGGTGAAAGCTCACGCCCCGAATTTCTGGAACGATAACATCGCTGCACAAAAGGTAATGCAGCAAATCAATAAACGAAAAACTTGGGTGGAAGCATGGACATCTATTCAGCGAAAGCTCCACGATGCACAAACACTTCTCGAATTAGCAACCGAAGCTTCGGATGCATCTTATGAAAGTGAAATTCAATCTGAGATTTCAACCATTGAAAAAGCATTAGGCGATCTTGAGTTCCGCAACATGCTAAGCGGTGATGATGATGATAAGAATTGCATTATTACAATTCATTCTGGTGCTGGCGGAACCGAGGCACAAGATTGGGCTGAAATGCTTTTGCGTATGTATTTGCGTTGGTGTGAGAGAAACGGATTCAAAACATTTTTGCTAGATGAGTTGGCTGGTGAGGGAGCGGGTTTGAAGAGTGTAACTATCGAAGTTCAAGGGCAATATGCTTACGGATATTTGAAAGCAGAGGTTGGAGTTCATCGTTTGGTTCGTATTTCTCCATTCGATGCTAATGCAAGGCGACATACATCGTTCGCATCCATTTTTGTTTATCCTGAAATCGAGGATGATGTCGAGATCGAAATCAATCCTGCCGATATAGAGGTAACAACATATCGTTCCGGTGGTAAAGGTGGTCAGAATGTAAATAAAGTCGAGACTGCAGTACGTATCAAACATAATCCAACCGGAGTGGTTGTTGCGTGTCAGCAGGAACGCTCTCAATTTCAGAATAAAGAACGTGCAATGAAGATGCTGAAGTCGCGATTGTATCAACTTAAAAAAGAAGAAGAAGAAGCGAAACTTGCGACGATCGAGAGTTCAAAGAAAAAAATCGAATGGGGGAGTCAAATACGCTCGTATGTTTTTTATCCTTACAAAATGGTCAAAGACCATCGCACCGATTTTGAAACTAGTGACGTGCCGGGCGTAATGGATGGCAGTATAGATGAGTTTATAAAAGCATATTTGATGGAGTATGGGAAACAAAGCCACTAAACAATTCAAAAAGCAAAATTCAAAATGCAAAAATCAAAACACAAATATTTCAAATTTACAATCCGTTTCATCAACATTTTCGAGTTTATCGTTTGGCAGAATTTTCAAGATTCATAACTCA
>CAYYIJ010000025.1:18407-23380 GCA_964471945.1 uncultured Chlorobiaceae bacterium | reverse complement strand
ATTCATAACTCAAAACTTGTCTACATCCTGGTTCATAGCGAAACGTTACCTCCAAACTCACCGAAAGAGCGGGTTCCTTTCTTTCATTACTACAATTGCAATCGTCGGAGTTATGTTAGGAACGGCTGCTCTTATCATTACTCTTTCGGTACTGGATGGGTTTGAGAAAGAGATAAAAGAAAAAGTAATCGCCTTCACTTCTCACATCGAAGTTCGCGGCTTCCAGAATAAACTCCTATCTGATTATCAACAAACGATAGAAAATGTGAAGAAAGAAATTTCAGGTGTAAAAGCAATATCACCTTTTGCAGCTCGTGAAGGTATGATACGTTTCAAGGATGCTGTTGATGGAATTTACTTGCGCGGAATTAATCCATCTATCGATGTTCTAACTTCTCGACAGCACATCATCGCCGGGGAATATTTTCCCGCATCTACAGTCGGCTTCCGTGAGATAGTTATAGGACGGAAGCTAGCCAATCGTTTGAATGTTGAAGTCGGAAATAGATTAGTTGTATTTGCTTTACCCTCAGATAATTCGTCTCAACCGCGCGCTATGCAATTTCAGCTTGTTGGGATCTATGAATCAGGGATGGCTGAATTTGATGACATCTATGCTTATACGACATTGAAGGATGCACAGCAGTTGTTTCAATTGGGCGAAGGTGTGTCGGGATACGATGTATTAGTGAACGATATTGCAAATGTGGATGAAACTGCCCGGCAAATCCAAACTCTTCTTGGGTATCCACATTATTCTCGCACGGTCTTTCAGCTTTATCGGAATCTCTTCTCATGGGTCGAATTGCAGAAGAAAATGTCGCCAATTCTTCTAAGTTTAATCATTGTTGTCGCTACAGTTAATATCATCGGTACATTGCTGATGTTCGTTTTAGAAAAGATGAAAGCTATAGCGATTTTAAAATCTCTTGGCGCTGGACCGAAGCTGATTCGGCGAATATTCCGACTGCAAGGATTAGCAATTGCAGCAGCAGGTATCGCGCTCGGTAATCTGCTCGCTTATTTTTTGTGTTTTATTCAATTGAAGTTTAAGATTATCTCCTTACCTTCTGACATATATTACATGGATGCCGCCCCTATTTTACTCAGTCCGGAAAATTTTATAATTGTTACGGTTGTTGCATTGTTTCTGTGTATGATGACAACGTTGATTCCGACCAGAGCAGCATCGAGGTTAGAACCTGTAACTGCATTAAGATTCGGTTGAGAGATGAACTTAGTGGAATTATTTATAGCGAGACGATATTTAACATCGAAGAGGAAGGTTCGGTTTATTAACGTTATCGGTTACATCTCGGTTGTTGGAATCACACTGGGCGTTGCAGCACTCTTGATTGCGCTTTCTGTATTCAACGGATTTAGCAGCGTTGTTACATCCGTGCTTGTCGGATTTGATCCCCATCTTAGAATTGAGAAAAAAGGAAATATCACCGCAGAAGAATACAAAACGGTCGAGAATATTTTAAAACATAATTTAAAAATTCAAGCATTTTCTCCGTTCGTATCCGGGAAGGCAATGCTAAATGCTGGTTCTTTTAATAAGGTAGTTTTTGTTCGCGGTGTTGATGAAAAACGTATAGTTGAAGTCTCGGGATTGAAAGAAAAAATTGTCTTTGGTTCGTTAACTTTTGAAAATTCAAACGGGGTACCAGGGATCGTAATCGGTCTCACGCTCGCTGACCGACTGTCCTCAATCATTGGTAATGAGATTATAATTTATAATCCATATAATATCCAAACAGCGCTGCAAGGGCTCAGTATTCCACAAGGATCGAAATTTAGTGTAACGGGTATTTATGAGTCTAATAATAAAGATTATGACGCAAATTATGCGTATATTTCACTTCCAATATCACAAGTGATGTATAATCTTCAAGATAAATATAATGGAATTGAGATAAGACTCCATGACTTCAATAAAGCTGATGAAGTAAAAGATGAGTTGATGAAGCGGGTATCTACCGATTATTCAGTATCCACCTGGTACGATCTTCATAAAAGCTTGTATTCGGTTATGAAAATTGAAAGATGGGCAGCATACATACTATTGAGCTTAATAATCTTGGTTGCTACGTTCAATATGCTCGGCTCTTTGGTGATGGGTGTAATCGAAAAACAACGTGACATAAGTGTGCTGAAAGCGATGGGGATGACTTCACAAAATATAGTTCGTTTGTTTATGGTAGAAGGTGTTATCATCGGAGTACTTGGAACGGTATTGGGTGTTATTATCGGTCTCACCGTGCTTTTTCTGCAAGTCCATTATCAATTCTTCCCATTAGACCCGACGATTTATATTATACCTGCAATACCTATAGAAATTAGATGGGCAGATTTTATTACGATTACTTTTGCTTCTCTCGGTCTTTCATCAATTGCGGCATATTATCCGGCGCGGCGTGCTGCTTCGATTCAACCAGCCGAAGGACTTAGATGGGAATAGAATGATACAACCAATTTTACATTGCGTAAACATACATAAAATATTTTCACTTAATAAAAAGGAATCATCGCAACTTCACGTTCTAAAGGGGATAGATTTTGAGGTTTTTGAGGGTGAGAGCATCTCTATCGTAGGTGCATCTGGTTCAGGGAAAAGTACTTTACTCCACATTTTAGGTGGTCTCGATAAACCGACTGAAGGAAAAGTGTTTTGGATAGGAAATGATATTTCAATATTCAATGACGAGAAACTTGCCAAACAAAGGATTGTGTATGTCGGATTCGTGTTTCAATTTCATCACCTGCTACCTGAATTTACAGCCCTTGAAAATATTATGATCCCGATGATGATCAACGGCAGATCAAGGTTTGATGCAGTAAAGGGAGCTGAGGAGTTATTGGAAAAAGTAGAGCTCATATCGCGCAAACACCACAAACCTTCAGAACTTTCTGGCGGCGAACAGCAGCGGGTTGCGGTAGCACGTGCGCTTGCAAACAAACCAAAAATCGTATTTGCTGATGAACCGACTGGGAATCTCGATTCGGTTAATAGCCAACAAATACAAGGGTTGTTGGCTGAGTTAAATAAAAATGATAAGCAAACCTTCGTAATCGTAACGCATAACGAGAAGTTTACAAAAAAATCTGATAGAGTGTTCAGGATGGTGGATGGAAGGTTGTTGCAGATTTGATGAAGATAAATTTTTTTAATAAATTGTTTAATAATTGATAATAGAGGTTTATTGATGGCAAAAGTCGAGAAAGTAAAATACGTGAAAAAAGCAAAACAGGATGCTATATTTCCATTAGAAAGAGAAAATTATATTATTCTCGGAATTGGTTTAATAATGATTATTCTGGGTTATATCGCCCTTGCTGGAAATACCGTAGAAGGTTTTTCGCAGCTTACAGTGGCACCAATTCTGCTTGTTTTTGGATATTGTGTAGTCATTCCGTTTGGTATTATGTATCGCAAAAAAGAGAAAACCCAAAAGCAAGCTCAATAAGTGTATCGTCTTGTATGAGAACGTTATTACAAAATCTTCTCATTGTATTAAGCTTGTGTGTTTCATCATTGATGACTTTTCAATGTAAATTTTCAAGAGAAAAACAAGACTCGTTAAATCGGATCGATAGTCTAAGTCGTGATACAGCGAAACCAGCATACAATCCATACAAAGCAGGGCAAGGAACAAAAGTTTACGACCAGCAGCGGGAGGTATTAGGAAATTTAGATAGTCTTGTTACACCGCAGCAACATGTGCCAAATTACTAAATTTGGTTTTAGCCACGATCTGATCCTAAAGCTTTTATTACAACATGAAGAAGCTCTTCGGGTTCGTAAGGTTTTGAAACGAAATCTTTCGCACCTAATTTTACACATTCAATTGCAACTGGAACATCATTCACTGCGGATAGCATAATAACATGAGGGAGCCGATCATTTTCTTTCATTTCTTTTAATACTGTCAACCCATCCTTCTTCGGCATCTTCACGTCAAGCAAAATAATATCATATTTGTTTCTTTTTACCTTCTCCAAAGCAACCTCACCATCTTCGGCTAAATCGACATCGAAGTCTTCATTAGTAAATTGATCTTTGAGACACTGACGCAAATCAGGATTATCGTCGACACATAACATCTTTAAAAGCGGTTTCATCATTATTCCATATTATTCAAGGGAGTAAGTTGCTGAGAAAATTTACGAAAGCATTTTCAAATAGTCAAATCGTTGAGAGGAGAATAATATATAAGTGTTCAATTTGCATCTTGAAATATCATTATATATATTTCCTCAACTTATATAAATTAGAAAAGGTATGTATGGGCATTGAAAGACCAACACTCAGGAAAATATTACTCGTCGATGATGAAATCGGATTTGCTGAATTGCTGAAAGATCTTCTAATTATGGATAATTTTGAAGTCGAGGTTGCAAACGATGGTGAAGAGGGATTAGAAAAATTAGCGAACTTCACCCCTGATGTCATCATCTCAGATGTAGTTATGCCAAGGTTGAGTGGATTCGAGTTCTTTAAAAAAGTCAAATCGAATTCTGCAACCGAATCGATACCTTTTCTTTTTATAACCGGATTTCAAGATGAGCGGGTTTTAGCTGAGGCGCGTAAAATTGGGATTTTCGGCATCCTACGGAAACCAATCGATATCGAGCAAATTGAAAACCGGTTGGATGAGCTTGTTAGAAGAAATAAATAGTTATTACGATGGGTAGATAATCAGCTGAATTTCTTCAGGCAGCAATTAATGCCTTATCTACCAAACTTCTTTGTGTTGCTCCCAGGACTAATCTTTCAACACCTAATGTAGCGGCTTGTTCCGCAATCGTATATCCGACTTCATTAGTAAGTATCGCTCTCCTGGAATTTTTAGCAGGATCTTTCATTACTCGTGTCATGTTCGGAATAGAATCGATTCCTGAGATAGCGAGGATAATAGAGACAAAGAAACTCCAGTTATGTGCCAATCCACCCTGTGCTGGTGCAAGAT
>CAYYIJ010000025.1:0-18307 GCA_964471945.1 uncultured Chlorobiaceae bacterium | reverse complement strand
ATAGAGACAAAGAAACTCCAGTTATGTGCCAATCCACCCTGTGCTGGTGCAAGATTAATAGATTCAAATTCATACAGAGAAGCTATACCGACAAGTATGAAGAGCACAATACCAATTTAATACGCCAATACCAAGAATGATTGCAATTGCCCAAATTTCAGGATTGCTAATAGCAGCGATAATGAGCCAACCTAAGACACGCGGTCGACGAGTGGAAAGTTCCGTAATTTGTTAGTTTTTCGAGTAAGATTTTTATTGAAAGTCAAACATTTTTGAAATTTCATTACATTCTCAATATATTGAGATAGCATATGCGGATACCAATTTTAAATAGCTTGCGATTCAAAATCGGCTTCGGGTACATCGTACTTGTTTTAATCAACATCGCTGTTACTACATGGGCAATTTATAGTTTCAGTAGAATCACTTTATCGTTCAATACCATCCTTTCTGAAAATTATCCTCACGTTGTAATATTGGAGCGGATGGCGCATCTAATCGAAAAGCATGAACATGCATTGATTACAATTCTTAATGGAGATTTAGAGATTGGAAGGGAAGAACAAAAAAATGCTGAACAAGAGTTTTATCAAGTTTTTGATCGTGCGAACGAAAATAGATCTCTTCCCGATGCCGGTCCCATTCTCGATAATATTAAGCAGACGTATACTGGTTATCTTATTGTCTCGGATTCATTATATTCGTTAGTCTTAAAGAAAAATATTGCCATAGCGAAAGCATACTATGGCTCAGATGTAAGACCGTTCTCACAACGTCTATCTGATAATTGTTTCTGGTTAATTGAAGAGAACCAAAAGCAAATGATGAAAATAGCAAAGGATACAAAAACGACATCTGATGAGGCGATTATAGCGGTTCTTTTTGCCGCTTTTCTTGCGGTTGGGTTGAGTATCATTACTATGGTGCAATTTACCAAACGTATTATTGAGCCGGCTGAAAAATTGACCGAAACAGTGAATCGAATTGGCCGTGGTCACCTTGATTTAAAGATTGATGTTGAAACGAACGATGAAGTTGGAGAGCTTAGTAGGGAATTTAACAAAATGACCGAGCGCCTTAGGAAATTCGAAGAGATTAATATCGAGAAGATAATTTCAGAAAAACAGAAATCGGAAACTATAGTCGAAAGTATCTCCGATGCAATAATTGTTTGTGATTCTGAATTGAATATTCAATTAATCAATCGTTCTGCAGAAGAACTTTTGAATATTAGTGAAAAGGAGGTCGTTGGAAAGAATGTTACTGATTGTATCTACGATGGGAGGATATTGGAAATATTTTCATCTCCGGAAGCATCGGCAATGAAACAAACGTATCTCCAGTTCAAACACAATGAGCGGCAAATATTCCTGCGTCCACGCATATCTAAAATACCGGTACCGCATGGAGGAAGATGCGGTATGGTGTTGGTCTTGCAAGATGTTACTCAATTTAAAGAATTAGATAAGATGAAATCAGATTTTATGGCGGCTGTGTCTCATGAATTTAGAACACCGCTTACTTCAATAAACATGAGTGTTGATATTCTTCGTCAGCAAATAGTTGGGCCATTATCAAAATCTCAACTAGATTTATTAGAATCATCGAAACAAGATTGCGATCGTTTGACGAAGCTTGTTAAAGAACTGCTGCAGCTTTCAAAACTTGAATCTGGAAAATTTGAGATGAAAGAAAATATTGTAGATATCCATAAAGTGATTGAATCAACCGTGCAATCTGCACAACTATCTTTTAATGAAAAAGGAATAACGTTGGAATTATTATCCGAAACTGAATTACCTCAATTTTACGGTGACGATCAACAGCTCTCGTCGGTAATCTCGAATTTGTTAAATAATGCATTACGTTATACAAATCGTGGTGGAAGAGTTGAAATTAAAGCAGAAAAAAAAGATAAAGATATACTCATTCAAGTATCTGATACAGGTCGTGGTATCCCGCCAGAATATTTGGATAAAATTTTCGATAAATTTATTCAGGTAAAACAATCGTTGGATCCCACCCCGGGTAGCGTTGGATTGGGTTTAGCCATCGCAAAAGAAATAGTGGAAATGTATAGTGGTAAAATATGGGTGGAAAGTGAAATAAATAAAGGCTGTAAATTTTCAATATTACTTCCCGGAATTGAGGTGTCGAAAGTATGAACCATCGCGGAGTTGTACTTGTAGTTGATGATGAACCTAACATACTAAAAACGTTGAAGATTGGCTTGGAAAGCATTGGATTTAAGGTAGTAGGTTTTTTAAATCCGCTCGATGGTTTAGAGAGTGTCGAAGAAGGAAGATACGATATCGCATTCATCGATCTGATGATGCAGCCGATAGATGGTATGCAATTGTTGCAGGAAATCCGTCAGAAAGCACCATCTACTACATTGGTAATCATAACTGCTCATGGTTCGATTGATAGTGCCGTAGAGGCAATAAAAAAGGGAGCATTCGATTTTTTACAGAAACCATTTGACCTTAAAGAGCTGCATTTGTTTGTAGAAAAAGTTTTTGAATACCATCGTATGCAAAACGAAATCCGGTTGCTTCGCAGTCAGTTAGCATCGAGTTATTCTGATACAAATATCATTACACGTGACTCAAAAATGAGGAATCAAATGGAGTTAGCAGCTCAGGTTGCAGATAGTATGTTATCAGTTATTATCGAGGGGGAGAGCGGAACAGGTAAAGAATTGTTTGCCCAATATATTCATACTCATAGTTCTCGACACGAGAAACCTTTTATAAAAGTAAATTGTGCGGCATTGGCTGAAAATTTGTTAGAGAGTGAATTGTTTGGGCATGTTAAAGGAGCATTCACGGGTGCAATTAAAGACCGGGAAGGTAGATTTGAGATTGCAGATGGAGGTACGATTTTTTTAGATGAGATTGCCGATATATCGGCATCGGCTCAGGTAAAACTGTTAAGGTTTCTTCAGCATCGTGAGTTCGAGCGAGTTGGCGATAACGTAACTCGTAAGGTGGATGTTCGAGTAATTGCCGCAACAAACAAGAATCTATCGGTATCATTGAAACAGGGAACATTTAGGGAGGATTTGTTTTATCGATTAAATTCTGTGCGATTAGATTTACCACCCCTGCGCGAAAGACCCGAAGACATTCTCTTATTGATTCAACATTTTCTTAAAAAGTTTTCACCCAATAACGCGATTGATATTCACACTGATGCTGTTAAATTGTTGACATCTTATACCTGGCCCGGCAACGTTCGGGAGTTAGAAAATGTTATTGAGCGTGCTGTCCTGCTCGCTAAACAAGGTGAAATTTTTGTGTCTCATTTACCCCCCGAATTACAAAACCCTGAAGGAATAAAAAAAGGAATACTCTCTCTCGAAGCAGTCGAGCGACAGCATATTGTTCGAGTCCTCAGAATTGTGAAAGACCTTGATGAAGCTGCCCGGCTCTTAAATATCGACCCTACAACACTCTGGCGAAAGCGTAAAAAATATGGGATCCATGACTAATCAGGTTGCATTTTGCAAGGTGTCATAACTTTTTACAAATAAAGAGCTTATATTCTTTTCCTCTCCGACTAAACATTTAAAAATGCAAATTGCATGACTTTTACATGTAATGTTTATATTATTACAGAATAATTCTCTTTTATTTAATGTGGCACTTGATTTGTTCTCTTAATAAAGAGAATGTGATATCCAAAACGAAAAGGTAAATATTGATAAAATCTAAGACAATACAAGAAGGAAAGATTGCGATAATTGAACTTAAAGGGGCATTAATTGGTGATGATCACACGGACGAATTTCATCGCGAAGTTTTAGATTATATCGAACAAGGAAACAAGTCTATGATATTGAGCATGAAAAGAGTGAATTATTTGAATAGCTCAGGTATCGGGGCATTGATTACTGCTCACACGAGTTATCGAAAAATTGGCGGTGAAATAAAACTCGTCGGTTTGAGTTCAAATATCCAAAACTTATTGGTTATCACACGTTTGATTGAAATCTTTGATGTCCATGAGACAATCGAAAACGCGATTAAAAGTTTTTTAACAAAATAAATATTTCTAAATTTTTCATTAACATTTTAAAGGAGTAATATTCATGAAACAATCAACCTTTGTATCGGTTGTAATATTCTTAGCAATCGCAGTCAGTGTTGTTATTTGGTGGTTTATACTTGGTAACCCTGAAAACTTTTTTGATGGCTCGAATCGAATGAGACCAAATAACTTAATGGGTATGGTATTCACAGGTGGATACGTTGTCCCTTCGTTGATAGCCACTTCTATCATAGTTATTACATTTATTATTGAACGTTCGTTATCGCTTCGAAAAGCCAAAGGTCGCGGCGCAATTGCAACCTTTTTAAAGAATGTTCAAAAAAATCTTGCTGATGGAAATATCGAAGGAGCAATTAAAGCATGTGATACACAACGTGGTTCAATGGCAAATATAATAAAAGCTGGTTTAGAGCGATATATTGAACTTTCAACAGAGAGTAAAACATTAGCAGAAAAGCAGATGGCGGAGGTTCAAACAGCAATCGAGGAAGCTACCGCACTTGAGATGCCTCTGTTAGAAAAAAACCTAATTATACTTTCTACGATTGCTTCAACTGCGACTATGTTGGGATTGTTTGGAACCGTTATCGGAATGGTCCGTGCGTTTCAAGCATTAGCACATGCAGGAGCCCCCGATGCGATTCAACTTTCGATCGGTATTTCAGAAGCACTTGTGAACACAGCATTAGGAATATTTGCAGCAATTATTGGTATCGTAGGTTATAACTTTTTTGTTAATAAAGTTGATGCTTACACTTACATGATAGATGAAGCAAGCTTTGATATAGTACAAACTTTAAAAGTAAAGTAATTATATGCCGAAAATAAAACAACATAGAATCGGTATTTCGATAGATAACACCCCTCTGGTGGATATCGGATTTTTATTGTTAACCTTTTTTATGTTAACAACTCAATTCAAACCACCGGAAGAAGTTCAAATTGTTTTGCCGTCATCGCACTCGAAATTTGTACTTCCTGAATCGAATGTTATGACAATCACTCTTAGCAAAGATAGTCGTATTTTTTTAGGTTTCGATTCGCAGCATCTAATGACGAAGTTATTCGGAGAAGAAAATAAATTAAGATTAGGAGTGGAAGTAACAACTAAGGAACTGCCGGATTTACTGATTCGGGCACGTATTGCAAATCCCAAACTTCGGACCGTAGTTAAAGGCGATCAAGAAGCAGAGTATGGATTAGCTGAGGATGTTATGAACATTCTCCAAAAAACACAAATCACGCGTTTTAACCTCGTAACGGATTTAGAACAGGAATAAGGAGAATAATTTATGGGTATGGTTGATACAAGTGGCCCACGCGGCCACCAGCGGAAAAAAGGGAAACGCAAGAAAGCAAGGCGCCTCGGTATTAAGATTGATAATACACCGATGGTCGACATTGCATTTCTCTTGCTAACATTTTTTATGTTGACAACAACAATGACGAAACCGACCACTATGGAAATTAACCTTCCTCCGAGTAACGACGTTAGTGTAGAAGTTGCCCAGAGTAATCTCTTGATACTTCGTGTAAAAGAAGATGGTGTGATATATTGGAATATCGGAGTCGAGGATCCTCAGAAAATCGATTTTAAAGATTTACAGGCATTCTTGATTCAGAAAAATCAGGAAAATACCAAATTGATTACACTTGTTAAAATTGATCGGAAAGGAAAATATTCGAAAATGGTCGATATCATGGACGAATTTAACCAAGCAAATGTAACTCGTTTCAGCATTGCACCGATGCAGGATGCCGATAAGAGAATTTTATCAAAAGTATCGTAAAGATAGGAGAGTGAATTATGACTACACAAACAATAACAGCACCTATTAAATATGGTATGCACGAATGGCGTAAGGTATATAATAAATACCTCGGAGTGGCTCTTTCAATTGCGATTTTTTTTCATCTATCTTTAATTGGAACTTACTACTTAGTAGGTTATCTCTCCGAGGAAGATGAACCTATCGTAATGGTGAGGCTTACAAAATACACGGATCTGGGACCCCCTCCATCAATGTCAGAAGCTGAAGTAGCACCGGCAGTAGCTGTAAATGTTCCAATTGCAAAACCTACTGTCGGTATACCGGTTCCTGTACCAGATGCTGAGGTGAGTCCCGAACAAACTATTGCCACACAGCAGGAACTTTCAGCAATCCAAAGCCCAGTTGTTGCACAACAAGGTGATGAGCAGATTCAAATCGAGCAGGATATAAGGATTGAAGAAGACCCCCCAGATTTCGTTCCCGTGGAAAAACAACCGGTTCCAGTAAAACAAGTTATACCAGAATATCCTGAGATTGCACGACGGGCGGGTGTTGAAGGAACTGTTTGGGTGAAAATATTAGTTGATAAAGAAGGTAAGGCGAAGAAAGCTGTTGTCATGAAAAGTGACGCTGAAATATTCAACGAGCCAGCTATCAAAGCAGCACTTCAGTATGTCTTCACACCTGCTATGATGAATAATGGACCTGTGGCTGTTTGGGCTGCTATGCCATTTAGATTTAAACTAAATAAATAATCTTGAATCGTGAACGCACCAGCGATTCTTCGAATCGTAACATATATGACTGCCGGTTTGATTTTAATAATCGGCGTTGTAATGCTAACCGGGTTTGTTCTTCCAGCAAACGTACCGGTGAATTTCCGAATCATCGTTGGCAGCATGATGGTTCTCTATGCGATCTATCGTATCGTGATGATAACAATTAAGACGCGTCGGAAAAATGACGATGAAGAATAAATATTGTTGGATTATCCTCGGATGGATACTATTCTTAGGATCCATCCCTGGATGTCTTAAGGAGCGGACTGAAACTCCGACTAAGGGACATCTTACTATTGCTGTTAGTGAATCAGTATTTCCGATGCTAAAACAGGAAGAGGAAAAGTTTGAACGAACTTATCGTGATGCTGAACTTGAGCTGCTCTCGATGACAACCCGAGAAGCGATTACCCGACTCTTTAACGATACAATTAAACTCATTGTTGCATCACGCTCATTAAACGCTGAAGAGCGAGCTGCCGCTAAGCAGTTTGCTCTTGACATCAAAGAATACAAAATTGCAATAGATGGTATCGGATTCATCGTGAATGAGCAAAATCCGGTTAGTGAATTACGCACAACGCAATTAGATAGTATCTATCGAGGTATCATAAAAAATTGGAGACAGATTGGCGGTAAAAATTCTCCAATCAAAATTTGTTTACCTGATCCGAATTCTGCGAACTATGAAATTGTTGCGTTAAAAATGTTGAAAGGTGAAAAATATACTGTACCATCTAAAATAACCAAATCGTCGGAAGAAATGTTGCAGTATGTCTCAGAACATCCAGAAGCGCTCGGGATGGTTGGTTTAAATTGGATAAACCAAAAAAAAGAAAATATCACAGTTTTAAAATTGTCTGATCCGTATGCTCCTGATTCGTTGGGCATACGAGATCAATACTTTGGACCTTTTCAGGCACACGTTTACCGGGGATACTACCCAATAACTCGTAATGTGTATATCTATTCACGAGTAGATATGTATAGTGTGGGGGCAGGTTTTATCGCATATGTAACAAGTGCGCCAGGCCAACAGGTTGTTTTAAATAATGGGCTTGTTCCAGCTACAATGCCAATTCGTCTTGTTGAATTATCAGATAAAGGAGTACAATAGTGAAAAAACAAATGATTATAACCTGGTTTATCGCTGGGTTTTTTACGGTTTATACTCTTCAAGTTTTTGCAGAAGACCACATTAATGCTGGAAAAGCAGCTCTTGAAAAAGGTGATCTTACCGCTGCAATAAAATCATTCAAAGAAGCTATTAAAAAGGATAAAAAAAATTCACAAGGATATGTTTGGTTAGGGGCATCCTATTTAAAAGCTGACTCGTTGGATCAGGCAGAGAAAACATTAATTCAGGCGCGTGAGTTAAATCCACAGGACCCAAAAATTTATGAGCTCCTTGGAGATATCTATTATAAACAAAATATTTCGGTTGCTGCTATCGATCAATATCGAAAAGTTATTGAGTTCGAAAAAAATAATATAAAAGTATTTTTAAAGATAGCAGAGTTAAGTAGAAAATCCCGTCAGTACAACGACGCTGTAGAAGCTTATATCAATGTTTTGTTGATCGATTCGACGAACGTAACAGCACTCAGTGAACTTGGTACTATTTACTTACGAGCTAAACAATATCTAAAAGCTTTACCTATCTACCGCGATCTGGTTAAATTACAATCCGATAATATTTTATATCAAACCGATTATGTGAAGATCCTTCATGAAACAAAATATTATGAGGAGCTCATTCCATATGCCAATAATGTCATTAGAAATGATTCAACACAAAAGGAGATATTCGATATTCTACGGAATGCTTATATAGAAATGAAAGATTATACAAATGCTGAGAAATTATTCGCAATGTCAAATATCGATTCACTGAATAATGAAGAATTGATAAAGCGTGGGAAAGCATTGAAAGCACTTGAAAAATATGACGATGCAATATCTTCTTTTGAATTGGCATATAAGAGAGATTCAACATTATCAGAGATCTATTATGATCTTGCGACAACTTATAACAAAAAAGAACGGTATGGCGATGCTGTTTTTATGTTTAACAAGAAGATTGAATCTGATACATCCGCAAGTTACAGGTGGGCATCCTATTTCCAGGCTGCCCAGTCATTTTCCAACATGAAGGATTATAGAAAGGCGAAAGAATATATCATAAAGAGTTTTGATTATAAACCCGAATATATAAGTGCCTGGGAAATGCTCGCTCAATATAACGGAATGCTTGATTTGACGAACGAGCAAAGTGCTGCATATCGTAAAGTTATCGAGCTTATCGCAAAAACCGATACAAATGGAAATGGAGGAGTAACGGGTAAATATAAAAATAGCTTGAATGCGGCATATCTATCATTAGGATCAAAATTAATGAATGATAAAAAATATCCTGAAGCGATTGAATATTTTAAGAAAGCACTTCAAATCACTCCTAAGGATTGTGCACTTTTGTTAGCAGTCGGTTCGTTGTATCAACGAACTAAAAATGAAGATGAAGCTCATAAATATTATTGTAAAGTTATCCAGATTTGCCCAAAATCTGAGCAAGCTAAATCTGCAACTTCCGCGCTAAAAAGTTTAGGTTTTGATTGCGAATAATAATACTCGACTTTTTCATCTTTTTTTATTAAATTTAATACGCCTTACGGATAGGTATCCTATACAATAGTTAATTTCGGCACTCTTATCCAAAGAGCCACATTCGTTATTTTAATTAATTTTACCCATTTTCCATTAATATTCAGGAGAAATCATTTAATGCAGCAATTAACTTTCTATGCTCCATTCATTGGAGTGGCAGGTATGTTCGTTGCACTAATCATATATTTGGTGATTAAAAGGCAGCCCGATGGAAACGATCTAATGCGTAGTATCGCATCCCAGATTCATGTAGGTGCGATGGCATTTTTAAAAAGAGAATATTCTGTTCTTGTGTTTTTTGTAATCATCGTTGCGATACTGTTAGGATCATTTATCGGAATGAATACAGCATTAGCATTTATCAGCGGCGCTGTTTGCTCGATACTTGCGGGGTTTTTTGGTATGCAAGCGGCAACCAAGGCGAATGTACGGACGGCTGAGTCAGCGCGTTCAAAAGGACAAGGGAGAGCTTTGCTTACTGCATTTGATGGCGGAGCCGTGATGGGTGTCAGTGTTGCAAGTTTAGGTTTAATCGGGGTTGGAGTATTTTTTCAATTATTTGGCTCACCAGCGACGGCACATATAATTAATGGTTTTGCCATGGGTGCAAGTTCTATTGCGTTATTTGCACGCGTAGGTGGCGGGATATACACTAAAGCCGCTGATGTAGGTGCCGACCTCGTGGGGAAGGTAGAAGCCGGAATTCCTGAAGATGATCCTAGAAATCCCGGTGTCATTGCCGATAATGTTGGCGATAATGTTGGTGATGTAGCTGGCATGGGAGCTGATATTTTTGAGTCGTATGTAGGATCGATTGTTGCAACAATCGCAATTGGTGCAACTCTTTTTGGTGAAAGTTTAGCTAAATTAAAAGCAATTCCAGAGATCGGCGATGCCGATATCAAAACTATCCTGATGGCGCTGCCGCTCGTCTTAGCGGCAATCGGTCTTCTTGCTTCATTCATTGGAATTGCATCTATGCGAATTCTAAACCGCATGTCGCCGCAAGCTGCGTTGAGGTATTCTACATTCATTTCTGCTGCTTTGTTTCTACTCGGCAGCTTTTATGTAGTCCGCTCATATGATGTGAGCAATAATGTTTTCTGGGCTATCTTCTTCGGTGCTATTGTTGGTATCCTGATAGGTTTAATTACAGAGTATTATACATCTTCAAAACCAATCCGGCGGATTGGGCTGGCAAGTAAAACGGGTGCAGCTACAAATATTATCCATGGGATTGCTGTTGGGCTTGAATCTACTGTTCTTCCAGTGATTGCGATCTGCGTTGCAATTTATATATCGAACGATGTTGCTGGCTTATACGGAATTGGTATTGCCGCAGTCGGTATGTTAGCAACTGTTGGGATCACGATGTCTGTTGATGCTTATGGTCCAATCGCTGATAATGCCGGCGGAATCTCTGAGATGTCCGGTTTAGGACATGATGTTAGGAAGATCACTGATGGACTTGATGCTCTTGGCAACACAACCGCTGCAATCGGAAAAGGTTTTGCAATCGGCTCAGCGGCGCTAACTGCTTTAGCGTTGTTTGCCGCATTCTCTCAGGCGGTTGACGCATCTATTGTGTCTAAGCTCAACACTATGAAAGAAGCAGGTGTGGAACTTATCGATCAGTGGAAACAATATGCAACTTTCATCGAGCATGGCGATTCACCTCTTCAAATTGTGATTACAAATCCCAAAGTAGTAATTGGGTTATTTATCGGCGGTGTTCTTCCATTTTTTATTGGTGCTCTTACAATGACAGCAGTCGGACGCGCGGCTGGTAAAATGGTTTCTGAAATTAGGCGACAGTTCAAAGAAATCCCCGGTTTGCTTGAAGGCAAAAAGGGGGTTAAACCTGACGCAGCCAAGTGTGTTGATATTGCAACATCAGGCGCTCTGCGTGAAATGATTGTGCCGGGTTTAACTGCAGTTGTTGCTCCGGTTCTGATGGGATTTACTTTAGGACCTGAAGCATTAGCAGGTATGCTTGCAGGAGCTACGGTTTCTGGAGTTTTACTGGCGCTTATGATGGCGAATGCAGGTGGTGCGTGGGATAATGCTAAGAAAGCGATCGAAAAAGGTGAAGTCGCTGGTGAACGTAAAGGTTCGGATGCTCACAAAGCCGCGGTCGTTGGCGATACAGTCGGCGATCCGTTTAAGGATACATCTGGGCCTTCGATGAATATTCTTATCAAATTAATGAGTATTGTATCCTTAGTACTTGCACCGCTCCTCATTTAATTAACGAGATATCCTTGATATATTATGAATAATCTCATCCTCTTTTTTTATTCAGTTATTCTAACATCTCTATCATTTAATGTTATTGCTTCTGCCCAATCGCATTATAAGTTTGATAAGAGAATAAATACAAACAACCTAAAAACAATTGCAGAACCTAATATTTCTGTCAGCCCAGAATCATTAAGCGCGGCATTGATAACAGGGCAAACGGTTACTCAGACTCTTACCATAAACAACATAGGATCGGCTGACTTAATATTCGATATCACAGAGATTACTGATAGAGCGCAGTCGCAGAAGGTGAGACAGTCGCTTATTACAAAAAATAACAATTCCACAGGTTTAAATGTTTTATTGGCAATCGCCGATGATGGAGCAAGTTATATAGTGGATCAACTGTTATCATACCCTGATATTGCTTCCATAAGTATCTTCAATACGCGTGATAGCACTCCCACGATTGAAGTTTTACAGACATACGATGTCGTGATGGCATGGACATTTGATACCGTTTTTAATCCGATTGAATTCGGAAATGTGTTAGCTGATTATGTTGACTTGGGTGGGGGTGTGGTTTTGGGTGCAGACTCATGGTACGATAGCTGTGGACAATTTGGTTTATGTGGTAGAATAATGAATCCCTCGTATGCACCATTGATATCGGCATCGATTGGAAGCCATTATAGTTCATCGATCTTACAAATCCTAAATGATACTCATCCTATCATGAAGGATGTGACCACTGCCGCTGATGAGTACCGAGATTATACAATACTGACTCCCGATTCACGATTGATTGCACGTTGGAGTGATGGGGAAAATTTTGTCGCGACTAAAGGTAATGTTGTAGCAGTTAATAGCTACGTTGGTGAATATTATCTATTTACGGGTGATATCCCGCTCATTGTTCATAATAGCTTATTGTTCGCAGCAGGTCGATCAGGATGGTTATCAGCCAATCCAATGAACGGTACTGTACCCGCCCACTCCTCAATGAACATAGATGTGACTTTTAATGCGAGTGGATTGTATGGTGGTAACTACCGACTAAGTTTACTAATAACTAGCAATGATCCGGATGAAGATTCCATTTGGGTCCCTGCCAAACTTAATATTACAGGGATACCGAATATTTTTGTTTCCGATACATCATATGATTTCGATTCCATATTTGTAGGAACATCTAGAAGAGAGAAACTTATCGTTTCTAACTATGGGACGGATATCCTAACTGTAAGTGATATTTCCTCAGATAATACTGATTACAGTGTCGATATCAATAATTTCATTTTGAATTCAGGAGAAAATCAGAACCTTATCATCACTTTTACTCCGACTCAGGAGGGTGAAAGAATTGGCCAATTAACCATTTCGAATAATGATCCAGATGATGGTGAAAAGCTTATCTCATTACTTGGGGAAGGAATAGCTCCACCCGTCATAGGAGTTAAACCAGAATCTTTGAGTGTTGAGCTTTCCAAGGGCGATACTGCCAAACGGATGTTCTCAATTTCTAATACTGGTTCAAGCAATTTGGTATATAACATCAACATCCAGGATACCGGTGTCTCAAAAATTCTTAAATCTTCCCCTACATTTCAGCCAGCGTTCAAGTTTAATGACAAGAAACAAAAACATGATTTAGTTAGTAAAAGGAGCTATCCGAATAAGATTCAAAATTCTGGAGGACCAGATCCCTTTGGATATAGATGGAGAGATAGCGATGGTCCTGATGGATTTCAATTTAATTGGGTAGATGTGAGTATGGGGACATCACTAAATCTAAAAGATGATAATTATATCATCGGAGTGCCGCTTGGATTTACGTTTAAATACTACGGACAAGAATATACTTCAATTAATATTATGTCGAACGGATGGCTGAGTTTTAACAGTTTCAGTGAATGGTATCCAACCGATGTTCCAGCAAATGATGATTTTGCCGGCGCAATTGTACCGTTTGGGAAAGATTTATTCGCTGCAGATGCGAAATATATCCGTTATCAAACAGTAGGCGTGGCACCGTTCAGATTTTTTGTTGTTGAATATAATAATGTTCCTAATTTCGGTGGTTCGGATGGGAAGACATTTGAACTAATTCTTTATGAAGGTACAAATAGTATCATATTTCAATATTTGAATGTACCTGATCAGCCAGATGCAATCGGCATTGAGAGTCCTTATCAAACAATGGGAATAGGTAATGCTGGAATAGGTAATTTATTCGTGAATCCATCGGGTGTAAAAAATTATTATGCTATCGAGTTTAACTTGACACCTATCTGGATTTCGGTAGATAAGTTATCCGGGCTTGTACTTCCTGATTCAGTATCAAATTTTAATGTGACATTTTGGACTAAAGATTTTAATGCGGGTTCTTACAGTTTCAATTTCCTAATCCATAGTAATGATCCGCAAAATAGAATCTTAACGATTCCAACAAGCATTCTTATTAAAGATTCTCTCGACGGACCATTCAATCTAAGTGTTAGTGCTTTAAACGGCTCCGTAATAAAAAATCCTGAGAAACAATTGTACAATAAATATGAGTTAGTCCAATTAACTGCAATTGCAGATACTGGTTATCATTTTGTAAGCTGGAGTGGTGATACGAACAATACTGTAAATCCGATCAATGTTGTTATGAATCGTAATATGAATATGACTGCAAATTTTGCTATTAAAACGTATAAAATAATTCCCACTGCAGGTGATCACGGCACAATTTTACCATCCGATACTGTGAATGCAAATTATGGAGATAGTGCTTTATTCAAAATGCAACCGATTTATGGATACGAGGTCGATAGTATTTGGGTTGATGGTATTTTTACAGGTAATGATACGATTTATATTTTTAGGAATGTAACTGCAAATCATACAATTCATGTAACGTTTAAAATGAAAATGGTTGTTAGCGTCGCATGGAGCGACATACCTAATGTTTATTCATTGGAACAGAACTATCCTAATCCATTCAATCCTGTAACTGTGATATGGTATGCTATACCAGAAGAATCAAATGTTACCTTGAAAATTTTCGATATACTTGGACAGGAGGTTAGAACTTTGGTTGATAAGACACAAGTAGCAGGATATAAAGCCGCAGAGTTTGATGCAAGCGAGCTTACGAGCGGTATGTATTTTTATAAAATTGAAGCATCCAGCACATCTAATCCAAGTAAGATTTTCGTCCAATTTAGGAAGATGTTATTATTACGGTGATTAATATTATGAAGTTTAAAATGAAAACTACTCGATTTAGTAAAAATAAGTCTCGATTGATTCTACTTATATTATTTCTACTTGGTAACGGTTTATTTGAAAAAGCTTTATCTCTCCGTGATAGTCTTAGCTTAACAGCGACTGGACCTCTCTGGGATTGGTTGATTCCAGGCACAAAATACATTTGTCTTGCTGACACGCCCGGCTATGGAACAAACATTGTTCCTTATTCCGACTACGAGAACTTAATACCTGGAATAATAAATATCACTGGAACCTCTGGTGCGAAGGTGCGAGTGAATTTTATTCTTCCCGAGATTCTTCTCCCTGGTGCTGGGATTGGTGAAATTAAAACATCGTACACGAATCAATCTGCGGCATTGGTTGATCTCGGTTCCGGGAGGCCATCTTTATGGTTTAATCCTTTATATCCACTTGACATTATATTAGATTCGTCAGGTCGTTCACAAATCTGGCTCGTTGCTAATCTTGATGTCTCGCCAGAAGTGATTGAAGGGGATTGTTTTATACGATATGGAAAGGTAGAGGTTATCTATTCCGATTCAATGAAAATAGATTCTTCATCAATGATTAACACAGATATTCAATTTTATGCTACCATTTCGCTTGCTGGTGATGGGCTATTAGCGTATTCGTTTAGCGATCTCGAAGCATCTTCTCTACGTCCAGGAATAAATTATATTTGTAATACCGATACTGCCAATAACATATTTCCTCTTGATTCCCTCAATCCTGAAACACTCATCCCGGGTAAGTTGACAATACAGTGGGCACCATATGCCCAGGTCCTTATTACTTTATCGTTACCTTCTGTATTAAGACCGAAAATGGGTTTTGGTCATGTTGCTATACATTATGATTCAACTTTTATATCTGTTATTGATCCGAGTAACAATAGTATTCTTCGACATCGCTGGATTCAGGTACCGGATTCTTTAATTGTTACCCCAAACGCTGAGGGACGTGCTGATATTTCGATTGTTGGAAATCTGAATGTTTCAGCGAATGTTCTGGAAGGAGATACACTATATGGCGATGGCAGAGTGCACGTAGAGTCTACTGGTAATAAACGTAATTCATCAACAATATTTCAACAGACTTCAACTGAATATTTTTGGAAAGATATAGAATTCCGCGCCATCATACGAAAGAGCAAAGCAGATATTTTATTTTATGAATCCGATCATATTCCTAGAAGTATCACACTCTACCAAAACCACCCTAATCCCTTTAACAACTCAACTAAAATATCTTTTTCTATTCCGGTGAGTGATTATGTTAATATCACCGTCTTCGATCCAATTGGTCGACATGTGAAAACACTTGTTAATGATTTTCTCTCTATAGGTAGATATTCAGTCCAATTCAATGGAGATGATTTACCGACTGGTATGTACTTTTATCGGTTAAGTGTCGATAAATATACGGATACTAAGAAGCTTGTTTTGCTTCGGTAATAAACAGCAATTGCACGTCTGGTTTTATATGTACAGGTAAAATAGAGAGGATTAGCTAAATGTTTATCCCTTCATAAAACTGCCAATGGCTTTAGCTTTGCCACTTTGCGCGCAATTCCTGCACCATGGACAACATCAACAACACGACTGACATCTTTGTAAGCGTCAGGTTTTTCTTCGGTAAGACCAGATCGTGTCTCACATCTAACATATATTCCTTTTTCTTTAAAAAAATAACCTTTTTTATTCTGTTGCCTTTAATTATCGGGGATAAATAGCTAATCGAAACTTCTGAAAAATAGGATCAAAAGTCATGGTGAGCCTGTCGAACCATGACAATTTACTACAATTTCACGCTTCGACAAGTAAGCCTAAGGCTTACAAGCTCAGCGTGGCAGGTTTTATTAGAATAAAATAATTTTTCAGAAGTTTCTAATCAATATTTTTTTTAAAAGATTTAATAATCAATAAGAAATTTCCTGTACTCTGTAAACAGAAATATTCTATTTGTGTACATCAAATAAATGCTTATATTGAATGAAAAAAATATGAACGTTGGATTAATTTGCCCTAAGAATTATAAACCACTCTTAGATATTAAACAAACAGAAGTAGCAATCAAATTAATTAAAGATAATTTTGAAGCGATTCTCTCAGAAGAATTAAGGTTACGACGATTAACTGCACCGATTTTCGTATTGAGAGGAACCGGCATTAATGATGACTTATCAGGAATAGAACGACCTGTATCATTTCCAATAAAACATCTGAATGATCAGTATGCAGAAGTAGTCCAATCATTAGCAAAATGGAAAAGGATGAAGTTAGCTGATTATGGAATTGAAGCAGGATATGGGCTCTATACAGATATGAATGCCATAAGAGCCGATGAAAATTTAGACAACTTACACTCTTTATACGTTGATCAGTGGGATTGGGAATTAAATATCAAGAAAGAACAGAGAAATCTTGAATTCTTAAAAAATATAGTTACGAAAATTTATAATTCGCTGCGTAGTTTAGAATTTATAGTATTCGAACATTACTCAAAAATCAAACCAATTTTACCTGAAGAAATAACTTTTATCCATTCAGAAAAACTCCTCGAACAATACCCAAAGCTCACACCTCAACAAAGAGAACATAAAGCTACTGAAAAACATGGGGCAATATTTATCATTGGAATTGGTGGCAAGCTTGCTGATGGCAAGCCGCACGATGGAAGGGCACCAGATTACGACGATTGGACAACACCAACCGTAAAAGGTTATAGGGGACTTAATGGTGACATAATTTTTTGGAATCCAACATTAAAATGTGCTTTCGAAATATCATCAATGGGAATAAGAGTTGATAAAAAAACACTCATCGAGCAACTCAAGCTTACTGACAATGAAGAAAGGAAAAAACTTTTATTCCACAAAAGATTATTAAAAGGCGATTTACCTTATTCTATAGGTGGTGGGATTGGGCAATCACGTTTATGCATGTTTTTTCTTAGGAAAGCACACATTGGTGAAATACAAGTCAGCATCTGGCCACCAAAAATGATCGATAAATGTAAAAAGCATAATATAATTATATTGTAACACAATAATTAATAAAAAGGCTTTTCCAAACATGTTTCCCTATTATGCAGGACAGTCTATCCGGTGTATAAAGTTCAAATAACATTTACACCCGAGGTGTTGACCGCAATTGAAAGGTGATTGTACTTCTTATATTTAAGTTAATTCTCAAACATAAAAAATATTAATGACCATTTAGGGTTTTTCATAAATCCTAAATATTCTATTAAAATATCAACCTTTCATTACAGCTAATGGGAGTAGTTTAGCAACTTTTTTAGCAATCCCAGCACCATGAACAACATCAACAACACGACTGACATCTTTATAGGCATCTGGTTTTTCTTCAGTGAGGCCTGAACGTGTTTCACTGCGTACATAAATACCTTTCCCTTTCATTTCTAATAACAATTCCTCAGCTGAAGTTTCTTTCTTTGCCTGCGTTCTACTTTTTGATCGGCCGGCACCATGGCATGATGAACCAAATGTTTCTCTCATCGCTCTTTCTGTACCGACAA
>CAYYIJ010000024.1:0-26461 GCA_964471945.1 uncultured Chlorobiaceae bacterium | reverse complement strand
AATCACAGTTGCAACCAATTGCCCAAGCACGTTATATATCTTCAACGTTACATGAACATCTTCTGGCAATGCGTAATCGAAACGAGTTGTGGGATTAAACGGATTGGGATAGTTTTGATATAATATATATTCTGAAATATTTGATCGAGGATTTTCAACATGCTCCTCAGGAGGATGTGGAGGAAGCTCAAGATTGGGAACAATACGTATCCGTTTTGCTATACTCTGATGTGATGAAGAAGAAAGTATTAGACTACCATCCTTGTTTACTTTCACCCAATAACCATAACCAGGATAGATAGTATCAACTGATTCGTAAACACCAGCGTACATAAAAAATTCAGACGTAGTCATTTCAGTTGGAATAGATGTAATTGAATTTATTGGTAGTGGTCTTGAAATTGAACCAATGAGATTCCAACCGTTCCTTACTGATATTGTATCAGTTTCAATAATGTTCCCCCAATTATTAATATCTTGATCGAAATTGAATTTTACCCAATATCCAATCCCGTTTTCAATAGTATTATCAATAATATAACTCTTATCGTAATAAAAAGCACCAGAGACTGCGGTTGGAAAAAGGACTGATAAATCTTTCTCGGGTCCTTTTAACGGCAATGAAATTAGATTCCATCCTTCTTTGATTTTTATTTTATCATGATTAAAATAAATACCTTCTATTCCCGCAAAATATGAATAATTACTATTCTTAATATTGTAGAAATATCCCCCAAGATACATAGTAGAATCTGAAATTGAAATTGTGTTTATCGGACCATGGTCCACTTCGGCATTCCAAGGTGTTATTTCACTGGTTTCAATATCATAAGATGCAAGAGATTTTCTTGGTTTTCCACCTATCGAAGAAAAACCTCCTCCCAAATACATCGTAGAACCTGTGATGGTAATACATCTTACAACGTAATCTGCGTTGCATATCCAATCCGTAGCATTTCCTGTTGATTTACTTATTTGAGCTAACCAGTTTCTATCACGCCCACCAATAATTGAAAACTTACCTCCTACATAAAGTGTGGAATCATATTCATAAATAGTATAAACCACATCATTTGCTGAAGGGTTCCATTCTGAAATAGAACCTGTTCTCAAATCAATCCCAGCTATATGGTTTCTTTCAATACTTCCGATTGAAGTAAAATCCCCGGCGACATAAAGCATTGTGTCTGCTACAACCATTGAATAAATGCTTCCATTAACCCCAGGATTCCAATCTAAGACATCTCCATTAACTGCATCGATTGCCGCAATGTTTGTTCTTTCAAATCCACTAACACTCCAAAAAGATCCACCAACATAAATTGATGAATCTACGATTTTGATTGAATAAACATTACCATTGATATTGGGATTCCAATCGGTAACATATCCCGAGGACACATCAATTGCAGCGATATTATTCCTATCTTTACCATCAACATTCGTGAAATATCCTCCAATATATAAAATCGAATTAGACATCTCCATCACATCAATACGACCATTCACTGGATAATCCATATTTAATGCCTTCCCGCTAATCGCATCTAATGCTGCAAGATTTCTCCTCTTAACACCACAAATACGACTAAACCAACCACCTAAATACATAGTACTTCCCGAAATAGCAATGGAAAAAACCCAATCACTTGGATTTAAGTCAATACCCTTTGCATGACCAGTCGAAATATCCAAAGCTGCAATAGAATACCTTTTATTCTCTCCTATGTTAAAAAATCCGCCACACACGAATAAAATTGAATCTTTTAAGATAATATCTAAAATGCTACCATCTGAGTTCGGATTCCATGCGGTAGCTTGTCCCGTCATTAAATCGATAGCTGCAATATTATTTCGTACGCTATCACCAACTTTTGAAAAATAACCTCCTGCATAGATGATTGAATCTTGCAGACATAGTGATAAAACATAATGTTTGTCGATATTTGGATCCCAACTTAGCAAACTACCTGAATAAGCATCTACTGCTGCAATCCGATTTCTCCTTTCACCTCTTACATAAGAAAATCCGCCACCAATAAAAGCTGTCGAACCTGCTATTTTTATATCAGCAACAAAATAATTTACATCTGGATTCCACTCTTGAACATAACCATTAACAAGATCTAATGCCGCTGCCCACCCTCTATTTAGTCCACCTATTTTTTCGAAATGTCCACCTACATACAATTTTGAGTTTGCATACGTCATCGTTACCACATGTTTATTAGGATTAGGATTCCATGAAGTAATAGCTCCTGTTTTGACGTTAATCGCACCCATGTATTTCCTTGGCACGTTATTGATGGATAAAATATTGCCACATAAATAAATTATTGAATCGTGCAAAACAAGGTCCCAAATTTCTCCCTCTACCCTAGGAACCCAGGATAAATCGAGACATTTATCTTTATTAATATGTGCTATATTATTCATTGGGACACCACCAACGAACCAAATTGATCCACCGATATACCATCCTCCTTCACCATCAGAAATAGCTTTATTGACAACGCCACCGATTTTAGGAAAAGAGTCATCTAGCATACCAGTATTGATATCAACTGCAGCACCACCTCCTGTAGGAGGACCAATATAACCAAATTCACCCCCAATATAAATGGTATTTTCCGATTTTACTATCGCGTTTACACCCCCCGTAGGACACCAAAATTTAGTTAAAATATTTTGAGCCAGAACAATATTATAAGACATCAATATTGTTATCAAACAAATGGAATAATAAAATCTCCAACATTTAATACATCGTTTCATAACTCCTCCTGAGTTAAAAATTATAATAAAATTATTTAGTGAATTAATGCTACGAAAATTAGTACAATATAATGATATATTCCTCTGGTCTCTCCGACGATGTAGGGTGTATATATCTCCGCATTTATCATTGTACTTGACAGAATTGGCAGCTCAATTCCATTCCATTAATTAATTGAGGTTTATATAAATGTCCTCTGTTTCCACACTAGCACAAATAATAAAATCTGTATATATGATAATACAATTTACATGAAAAGCAAGTTTAAAGCTGGAAATATGGTTTTTTCAGCTGTTTCTTGCTTATCACGGCATGTTTTCTTATTATTATTACATGAGAAAGGGCAAATTCAACACACCAAATTTTTACAAGATTTATAATCAATATAAAATTCTGGTTGAGCATCAAATTCGGTCACTTATTGAAAATAAAAAGCCAAATTCTATATACAAACCCATCGAGTATGTTTTAAGATCAGGCGGAAAACGGTTTCGTGCTGTTCTTGTACTGTTAGCGTGTGAAGCGGTGGGCGGCAACTCAAAGCAAGCTCTCAACGCAGCGGTGGCAATTGAAATTCTTCACAACTTCACTCTCGTCCATGATGATGTAATGGATCATGCCGAGCTTCGCCGAGGAAAACAGACTGTTCATAAAAGATGGGATGAGGGTATTGCGATTCTTGCGGGTGATGCGATGATTGCACAGGCATACAACATTATGTTAAAAACAAAATCACCCCGCTTCAGGGAAATCATCAGCGTGTACACCGATGCCTTGATACAGGTATGTGAGGGACAAGGTTACGATAAGGAATTTGAAAAACAACGCAAATTATCTATAAATGATTATTTTAGAATGATCTCAAAAAAAACCGGTCGGGTAATAACTGCCGCAATAGAAATCGGGGGGCTTATCGGGGGAGGAACAACAAGGCAAATTAATGCACTCCGAAAATATGGTGAATACCTAAGCAGGGCTTTTCAGATCCAAGATGATTTATTAGATATAGTTGGCAGCGCTAGTAACTTCGGGAAGAAAATTGGAGGTGATGTAAGAGAGGGTAAAAAAACGTACCTATTAATAAAAGCAATTGAACAAGCAAATGAAGCAGATTTGAAATTACTCAATCAGATAAAACCGGGATTTGGTATGATTCAGGCTCAAATCATCGAGGTGAAAAAATTATACAAGCGAACGGGAGCTCTTGAAGCAGCAAGGGAAGAAATTGCACGCAGCACAATGGAAGCACAACTCGCTCTCGATTCACTGCCGGAAATTCGTAATAAGATCATGTTTTTCTGGCTTTCAAATCAACTTCTCGAACGGAATTCATGATTGAACATGAGGTAACTATTGTAAATCGTAACGGTTTACATACCCGACCTGCCGCGACATTAGTTAAAACGGCTGCAAAGTTCAAAGCAGATTTTTATATTTATAAAGACGGCATGGAAATAAACGGTAAAAGTATAATAGGTGTAATGACGCTTGCTGCTGAACAAGGAGCGAAACTTCTCCTTAGATTTGATGGAGTAGATGAATCCGAAGCCGTAAAAGAAGTTGCTTTACTTATTGAAAATGGATTTAATGAATAGTAAAATATGATAGATGGGCAATTAAAAAAAGAAATAATCCTGAAAGGGATACCTGCATCACACGGCATTGCTATTGGATTAGCATATCTTTTTGTCAAAGATATTCCAATAGTTGAAGAACGCTCGTTAAAGGATGAAGATATTGACAGTGAACTTAAGCGTTTTTCGCGTGCAATTGAAAAATCATCGAAAGAACTCCAGAAAATATATTTATTTGCACAGGAAAAAATAGGTGAAGCAAAAGCAAAGATTTTAGAAGCACAAATGATGGTTCTTGAAGACCAATATTTGATCGATGCGATTCGGAAACGTATTCATACAGAAAAGAAAAACCCTGAATATATCGTGAATGATGAGATTGGTAAATATGCCGCACTTATGCTCAAAGCTCAGGACGAATATATGCACGAGCGTGCTTACGACATGGAAGATTTAAAAAATCGCATCGTTCGTAATTTGCTGCATGAGCGACTCATATCAAAATTGGAAGGTTCTGTAATAGTTGTTGCCCACACATTAACACCTGCAGATACCATGATACTCAGCCGCAACCATATTCTTGGATATGTGACTGATATCGGAGGGATAACATCCCACGCTGCATTATTTTCACGATCATTAAAAATTCCTGCTATCGTTGGCTTAGGAGATGTCAGCCGCGCCGTTGTTACCGGCGATACACTGATAATCGATGGGTATAGCGGTACACTTGTCATTCATCCATCTCAAAAGCGTATTGAACAATATGAACGAAAACGCGAGCGGATGCTGAAATTTGAACAACAACTTGTTTCTTTTAAAGATCTTCTTGCCGAAACGACGGATGGACATCGCATCGAGCTTTCTGCAAACATTGAACTTGCTGAAGAACTTGATTATGTTGTCCACCAAGGTTCTCAAGGTGTTGGTTTATATCGCTCTGAAAGTATGCTTATAGGCCGCGATGATTTTCCCTCTGAAGAAGAACAATACATTGAATATAAAAACATAGCTGATCGCATCTTCCCGAATCGTGTTATCATACGGACATTCGATATAGGGGGAGATAAAATTGCACCCGAAACTGCAGAAGAGGCAAATCCATTTCTTGGATGGCGAGGGATACGCATCAGCTTGGATCAACCCGAACGCTTCCTTATTCAATTGCGTGCAATTTTACGTGTCAGCGTTCAAAAAAATGTCGCAATAATGTTTCCTATGGTTGCGACAATCACAGAGGTTAAAAAAGCTAAAGAATATCTTCGTAAAGCGAAAGCTGAACTAAGAGCTAAGAATATTAAATTCCACGATAAAATTCCGGTTGGGGTTATGATTGAAGTTCCATCAGCGGCACTGATGGCAACGACAATAGCACCCGAAGTAGATTTCTTTAGTATTGGCTCGAACGATTTAACACAATATCTATTGGCTGTAGATCGTGGAAATAAGTTAGTAGCCAAAATGTACCGTGAACTCGAGCCGAGTGTTTTAATTACGCTTAAACACATTATTAATGCGGGTCATAAACATGGTATATGGGTTGGAATTTGCGGTGAGATGGCTGGGAATCCTTTGGCAATACCTATTTTGGTAGGACTCGGTATGGACGAGTTAAGCGTTGTTCCATCTGTTTTACCAGAAATTAAGAAAATTATTCGGTCGATCAATTATAAACATGCTCAAGAAATTGCACAAACAGTACAACAGCTTTCAAGCAGTGAAGAAGTAGAATCATATATGAGAAAAATTTTCAGAAAAGAATTCAGTGATATTCCACTTGAGAATTCATAAAATATTTCCCTGAGCTTGGAATCTATTTCAGGCAATCAATCATCAATAACAAAACTAAAGTATATGAATCAGATTTCTATTCAACGAAATGATAAATCAAATATGCGAAGACTGCTTATCGAATTTCCTAAACAGATTGATGAGGCAGTTCAGATTGGGACAAAAATTAGTCCGCCAATCAGGCGTTCCCAAATCGACAAAATTGTTATCACCGGTTTAGGTGGTTCCGCAATCGGAGGCGACTTACTCCGATCTTATCTTACCGAGGAACTGAAAATACCTATCATCATCAACCGTCATTATTATTTACCCGAGTTCGTAAATGAACGAACTATGGTTGTTATCTCCAGTTATTCTGGCAACACGGAAGAAACAATCGCATCACATCTCGATGCAAAAAAAAAGAAAGCGAAAGTTCTTTGCATCAGTTCTGATGGTGAGACAGCAATGCTGGCAGGAAAATTCAAACAACCGCTCATTACTATCCCAAAAGGTTTTCCACCCCGCATGGCGCTTGGGTATTCTTTCTTCCCAATTCTTATTACTCTTACAAAGATAAAAATCATTAAATCCAAAAATGTGGACATCAAAGAGACTATCGCGTTACTTAAAAAGAAATCGAAAGTTTATTCTACGATAAACAAAAATAATCCTGCTGTCCAGCTTGCAAAACGTCTTTACATGAAGCTTCCTATTATATACTCTGCTGCAGATAGATTCGATATTGTTAACCTTCGGTGGCGAGGACAAATTGCCGAGAACGCAAAACAGCTTGCCTTCGGACATGTGCTGCCAGAGATGAACCACAACGAGCTTGTTGGTTGGAAAGTTTTACGCCGTATCATGGAGGAGGATATTGCGGTAATCTTCCTTCGCGATAAAGAAGATCATGAGCGTATAAAAGTACGGCTGGATATAACCAAGAGTATTGTGAACCAGTATGCATCGAAGGTTCTTGAAATTCACAGCGAGGGAAAATCACTGTTGGCTCGAATCTTTTCACTGATTTATTTAGGCGATTGGGTTAGCTATTATTTAGCCGTCCTCAACGGGGTTGATCCCACACCGGTGAAAGTGATAGATTATTTAAAGAGTGAGTTAGCAAAAGTGTGAAATGGATTTTAGACTTTGGATTTGTGTACAATAAATATTAAGATTGAAGAAGTAGATAAAAGAGAATTATGCCAAAATACAATGTGACTTTAGCCCGTGCTTACGTTGTTGAGGTACGTGCACGTAGTAGAAAAATAGCGAAACGCATGGCAGAATACTATCTAGATGATCCGAAGGACGCCTCGGAAGCATGCGACAGAAAGCGGTTCGGCTTTAGCATGGGAGAAATTGAGATGGTTGATAATGATTCAATAATGGTTGAAGAGATAAATAGATTATGAAAAACACTATCAGTAAAACAAAGCCAAAGAACAAGTACGCAAAGCAACATGAAAAAAAAACAAGGGTATCGGAACCATCGGTAACATACATTACAAACAATGAAATGAAGCTTCCACTAGATTCAATTATTTGCGGTGATGCACTAAAAATAATGAAATCTTTTCCCGACGAATGTATTAACCTTATTGTTACGTCACCACCTTATGCAGACAGGAGAGTGAATACTTACGGCGGAATTTCACCTGAGAATTATGTCTCGTGGTTCATGCCTTTTGCTGATGAATTGAAAAGAGTTCTTAGAGCAGATGGTTCATTTATATTGAATATTAAAGAAAAGGCAGAAAATGGTGAGCGATGTTCCTATGTTTTAGAACTTATCTTAGAAATGAGAAGGCACGGCTGGCTATGGACAGAGGAATATATTTGGCATAAGAAGAATTCGTATCCAGGCAAATGGCCCAATAGATTTCGTGATGCTTGGGAGAGATGTTTACATTTTACCAAAAGCAAGCATTTTAAAATGTATCAAGAAGCTGTTATGGTTCCCGTAGGCTCTTGGGCTGAAAGAAGATTAAGTAAACTAAGCGAGACAGATAAAATCAGGGATGAATCAAGAACACGAAGTGGTTTCGGGAAGAACATCTCAAATTGGTTGAATCGTAAAATGGTTTATCCTACGAACGTTCTTCACTTAGCAACTGAGTCTTCAAATAAAAATCATAGTGCAGCATTCCCTATTTCATTGCCGATGTGGTTCATCAAACTCTTTACTAAAGAAGACGATATTGTTCTTGATCCATTTATTGGGTCAGGAACTACTGCGGTTGCGTGCAGAGAACAAAATCGTCATTACATCGGAATCGACATCGTAAAAGAATATTGCAAACTTGCAGAAGAAAGACTAAAAGAAAAATTCCAACCAAGTCTGTGGGATTTGAAGAATGAGTATCTCTTACTAGAGGAATAAAATATTATGGATCGTGAACAAATAGTAAAATACATAGAGAATAACATTGGAAGTTTTCATGAATCAAGGCTTAATGGTCTGGAAAAGCTGAACCTAGATAAAGTTCTTAGAAGAAAAAATCCTTATCTCTTTAAAGCTAAAAACATATTGACTGCACAAGATCTTGTAAAAGGAATTCTTGATGCATATCTATCGTCCCAAGAAGAAACGATGTTCGGAGGTTTTCTTGAAGGACTTGCAAGATTCATTTGCGAAAGAGAGTATGGTGGAAGAAAATCAGCTGCCGATGGAATCGACTTGGAACTTAGTAGAGATGGGATACATTATATCATTTCAGTAAAATCAGGGCCAAATTGGGGAAATAGCAGACAAAAGCATAAACTAAAAGAAGATTTCATCAAAACCAAGAAAGTTTTGAGAACAAACAATCCAAAACTTAATGTCGTTGCAATAAATGGCTGTTGCTATGGTAGAGATAACAAGCCCGACAAGGGTGAATACTTTAAGTATTGCGGACAAAAATTCTGGGAATTTATTTCTGGCGACGAGAATTTATACACAGATATTATAGAACCACTTGGACACAAGGCAAAAGAAAAGAACCAAGAATTTTTAGAATCCTATGCTCAGGTTATAAATAAATTTACTCAAGATTTCTCTGTTAAGTTTTGTGTAAATGGTAAAATAGAATGGGAAAAATTGGTACAATTCAATTCTTCCCAAAGGAAGAGTTAATATAATTTTCTGTGAGTTCGTTATGAAAAATCTATTATTTGATTCCGATCCGATTATTTACACCACAGGTGCTTTCTTAAAGCCTATGAAAGTCAAAGATAGTGAAGGTAAAGTAATTTGGCTTTGGTATGTATCAGAGTTCAATGAAGATAGCTTCAAAGATGGCGAAGTTTACAATCCCAATGAATTTGGTACTACAAAAGAAGAGTTACTTGTCAATACTACTGCGGAAATGTGCGAAGAGCAATCTTAGTTTATCAGATTGCTTCGTCTGGGGCTGTCCAAAATGTTCGTAGCGCGAACTTCAGTTCGCTTTTTCTTTCTGATTTGCTCGAACTAAAGTTCGATCTACAATCGAAATACAACTTTTTAGACAACCTCATTCTCGCAAAGACTATTAATACTTGACAAAAGAAATGGACAAATGATATTTAAAGTTCTTCGATATTTTCTTTTTTGTTTTCTTCTCGTTACCTCTGCTTCTTCTCAATTCTTCTACTTTGGTCAGAACAAAGTCCAGTACAATGAAGTTTTGAAAATTGTGCAAATATTATAGATTAGTAATGACAGGCTTATGAACAATGATATAATCTCATGGATTCAAGAACGGGTTCGTCAGCGTCAATATCGTTTGGCTTTGCACGCAGAACTTGAACGCTATTATGATCAAAGAGGTCCAAGTGCGCTTGTATTAGGTTTCACAAAAGAAGGAAAGCCAATACATATTGTCTGCGTGCAAGGTGATCGCACAATGCTTGTAATAATAACTGTGTATGTCCCAGACGAAAATTTCTGGATCAATTACAGAAAACGTAAGGAATGATATATGAAACAATGTTATATTTGTAAAGGAAAACTTGTTAAGGAAAAGATCCGCTACTTCCACCAATGGGGTGAACATGTAGTCTTATTCGAAAATCTCGAGGTTGAGCGTTGCACACAATGCGGCGAGGTCTTCCTTGAGCCAACAACATTGGAAATGATAGATGCTAAGACAAAGGATATCTTCGTTCGCAAAGTACCACATACGAATTTGAGCATCCCTGTTGTTAGTTAAAGCAAGAGCACTTTTAAATGGTGTAACTTAATCGCGACACCTATGTGAAGTACATTTGTCTATATATTGCTTTTGTTATACTTTGCTTTTCTTCTGCCTTCTCCCAATTCTTCTACTTCGGTCGGAATAAAGTTCAGTACACTAATTTCGATTGGCATGTATTAAAGACAGATCATTTCGATATTTATTATTATCCTGAGATGAAAGAGCTTGCGGAGCAAGGGGCTTCATTAGCCGAGGAAAGCTACAAAATCTTGGAAGAGAAATTTGTTCATAACATATCTGACAGGATACCGTTAATATTTTACAGCTCACATCTACATTTTCAACAAACGAATGTAACACCCGGTTTTATCCCAGAAGGTGTCGGCGGATTTTTCGAGTTTATGAAGGGCCGCGTCGTTATTCCTTTCAACGGTTCACTTTGGGATTTTAAGCGCGTCATCCGACACGAATTGGTCCACGTTTTCATGCTCAGTAAAATCAATCGTGTTCTCCTCGACCATCGGCAGAGACAAGACCGTTTACCACCGTTATGGTTTATTGAAGGATTAGCTGAATTCTGGGCGAGTGAGTGGGATACTCAGGCAGAAATGGTGATGCGAGATGCTGTAATCAGCAATTACTTAGTTCCGTTAAATGATATGGAAAAGATATATGGAACATATTTGATGTACAAGGAAGGTCAAAATATTCTACAGTATATAAATAAAAAATTTGGACAGGAAAAAATCCTTTTCCTGATGGAAAATATTTGGAAGTCAACAAACTTTGAAGAAGTTTTTGAACATACGCTCGGTGTTGATTATAAAAAGTTCGACGAGGAATGGATTTATGGATTGAAAAAAAAATATTATCCTATCCTTGAAACATCTGATCAACCAAGTGGTATTACAAAAGCGCTTGTTGCGGATGGCTTTAACTCAAAACCTGCCTACTTTAAAAATGGTATGCAACGAGAAATTTATTTCATTAGCAACCAAACAGGGTATACGGGCATTTACAAGATTAATCTTGATAGTACCATCAACCGGAAGGAATTAAAACCAACACTCGTTGTTGAGGGTGAAAGGACAGGTGAATTGGAAGCCTTTCACTTGTTCCAAAGTAAGATAGATATTTCAACTGATGGAATGCTTGCCTTTGTAACAAAAAGCGGAGAGAATGATGCACTTCACCTCTACGATGTTATAAACGATTGCTTTATAAATTCATACCATTTCAAAGAACTGGTTGTTATTGGCTCCTTGTCTTGGTCACCAGAGGGAAAAAAAATCGTTCTCACTGCAGTAAATAAATCTGGGTACAATGATCTTTACATCTGGGACACTGAAAGAGAAACACTTTTACGTCTTACTAACGATGTCTATGATGAGCGCGACCCGTGTTGGTCGCCGCTGGGAGATAAAATCATATTCACATCTGATCGAACCCCGTTGGGTAAGAACGGCAAATATAACTTATTTATTTACGATTTAAATACGCATGCAATTCAATATCTGACATACGGGAATGAGAATTATTATTCACCGCAATTTTCAAATGATGGTTTCTCGCTTCTTTTTACATCCGACCGCGATGGCGCTCGCAACATCTGGCTGATGAAGCTTGATACACTAGCTCGAGGATCCGAAATGCGAAAGTTAACACACTTTACGACTGCCGCATTCGATCCGATATGGATCGACAGCAGTTTGGTTTTTGTTTCATTCGAAAATTTCCGATTTCAAATTCGTTATCTAAAGAATCTTTATCAGGATCTCGATGTATCTACAAACGTGATACCTTTAAATATCCTTGTTACAGAACCAATATGGGAGCCACAATCGGTTAGGGGTATTTCCGATGTCAAATCCTTACGATATACTGGTAAGTATAGTATCGATATCGCACAAAGCCAGATATCCACCGATCCAGTATTTGGCACATCAGGTGGTGCATTTCTTTCTATCAGTGATCTTCTCGGTAACGAACAATATAATTTTTTACTCTACAACACCGCTCAGAGCTCGGACGAGCTATTAACCAGTTTTAACATCGCATTATCGAGGATTTCCTTAGAACGTCGCACTCAATACGCTTATGGTATTTACCGATTTAGCGGCAGGCGATACGATCTCACCGACCCTGATCTCTATTATTATGAGCGCACCTTCGGCGGTTATTATGCGCTCATTCATCCTCTCTCTCATTTTCAGCGTGTCGGTCTTTCAACGAATCTTAGTCATTCAGAAAAAGATGTTGAAAGTTTTTTTTCTCCATATAATAATAATATAGATCGTTCACGCCGGGCGATGTTACTTTCGAATGCGATTTCTTTTGTACATGATAACTCACTCTGGGGTGCGAGCGGTCCATTGGATGGAAGCAGATTCAATATAACATTAGCTTATACCTCGGATATTCAATATTCTCACGCAAACTATTACTCGATCATCTTCGATTATCGTTATTACCTCCGCATTGCACGACGAGCAGCTTATGCGTCTCGTTTCTGGTTGTTTTTCAATGATGGAGAAGAATCACGCCGATTCTTTATGGGAGGAAGCTGGGATTTACGTGGTTATCAACGCTGGTCATTGCGGGGTGAAAAATTATGGCTGACCAGCCACGAGCTGCGATTTCCATTCCTCGATCAATTAACATTTAAATTTCCGTTTGTTGGTGTAACTTTTGTTGGGTTCCGCGGAGCTTTATTCGTTGATGTTGGAAGTGCATGGGATGAAAAATATGAAAGTACATACGGAAGTGTTGGCGGGGGAATTCGTTTGAATGTAGGAAATATTTTCGTTTTACGATATGACTTTGGTAAGCGAGTTGAAAACAATTTTAAAAAAATCCAGTCGGGTATATTTTCTCAGTTTTTCTTTGGTTGGGATTTCTAATGCAACGACTTTTTACAAGCTTCTCAAATTTGTGCCTAATTCTATTATCATTTGGCTGCAACCAACTTCAAATTAAAACATTCGTACAACTCTCAAATCCTGATTGGACGATGGTCGGGGAAACATCAACGCGAACAAACACGGTGAGAGATACTTTAAATCCTCCATTCGAAGAAATTTGGCGATACGAAACATCAGCAGGTTTTAGTCCACATGCTGCTATTGTCATCGACAGTTTCCTGTTCATCAGCGATTTAAATAGTGAAATAAACATGCTTAATGTTAAAACCGGTGAGCATATTGGACGTCGTAAATTCGGTTCAGCCATCGTTGGGTTACCAATTGCAGATGGTGCCAATTTGTATATACCCCTTACAAATAGTAAGGCAAGTCTTGTTGCCTATAATCTCGGGAGTGCGACAATTGACTGGCAAGTAAGGGGGGGCAATATTGAGAGTTCTCCACTTATTATAGGATTGAAACTTTTAGTTACAACTTTAGAAGGAACGATAACGTGCCTCAATAAAACTAACGGGCAACCATTTTGGACATTTGCTCCTTCCTGTGATAAAACTAATATATCTATTCATTCATCACCAGTGTGCGATGGTGAAATAGTTGTTTTTGGCAGCGATGACGGTGTTCTAAATGGATTAACGTTAGAAAATGGTTCTCTTATTTGGCAGACAAAAATTCGCGGCAGTATCGTTGCGTCTCCTTCCATTAAAAACGGAAAAGTGTTTGTTGGTTCATTTGATGGCATATATTACTGCTTTGATATAAAAACTGGGCGACAACTTTGGACACAAAATCTTGGCGGAGTTGTACTTGCATCTCAGGCAGTTAATGAGTATCATGTTATTGTAGGAACGGTTGAAGGGCTTATTTACTGTATGAACATCAATGATGGGGCGATTACGTGGAAGGTTTTATTGGGTGGTGTTGTTAACTCGACTCCGCTTATTTCCGGTAGTACTGTTTTTATCGGATGTCAAAACAAAGTTATCTATGCTCTCAGCACTGAGACCGGAGTGATTCTATGGCAGCACAAAATGGGGGGGCGTGTCAGATCGATGCCGGTGGTCACAAAAAATTTACTTCTTATTCTCAGTGATGATCACTCTATTGTTGCATTTCGAGAGTCGGGTAAAAGATGAAAAATAATTTTCTATATTTGTTAATCTGTATATCATTTTCCTCACCCCTCTCTGCAAATCTATCACAAAAGGATACGATTCATCATAGAGGTAGCACATCAAATGATCGACTGCAAACAACTACAATTAACATCAATAGCAATCTATCAGGTGTTAGAGTGTTTGTAGATTCAATATTGATCGGGATAACTCCTTTCCAAACAACAGAGATAGAACCGGGAAAACGCATCCTTCGCTGTATTTATCCCGATCCAAATAATTGGTCGGCTCCTAATATTATTGAAACATTATATGTTCAACAATTCGATCAAATCGAGCGCAGCATAATTTTTCCATTGCTCCTAAGAATCTCTTCTGAACCTTATGGGGCTTCAATATTAATAGATGATTCCATCTCGGGGACTACGCCAAAGACCTTTTTATTCTATCATAAGAAATCAAGCATCAAACTTACGAAGGATAACTTTGAGCAAACAACTACTTCGATCCCATCAGAAGGTGGTAATATACATTTACGGCTTATCCCCACACAACTTATTTCGCAGAATAATAAGTCGTTTTATCTGAACGGTAGGGAACCGAAGAATCTGACACCGATTTATTTTACGACGTGTACAACGATCTTAAGCGGAGTAACTGCTGCTTATTTTAAAATAAAAGCAGATAAATATTATCGAAGTTATCTACATACCAATGAAAACAACAAATTAACGCAGGTCAAGCAGCTTGACACGGCTGCGAAAATTTCTTTATTTGTCTGTGAAATCAGTATATTAACACTAAGCTATTTACTATTAAGGCATTAAAGACTTGACTTTCAACAACAACCACTGTATATTAATTTTAAATTTTATTATGACGAATGTAATTCTAAACATTGAAAGGCAACAATGGAAACTTATATGAACCATCCAGTCACCCCCCAACAACCGCTTTCATCAGAATTAGCTGAAGCTTTGGAGTTTTTGCGTAATGTGCCAGTATTTGCAGATATCGAAGCCCTTGAATTAGGTAAGATTGTCCGCGTTGGTGTGCGGAAAAAATATAAAAAAGGAACAATTATTCTACTGGAAGAGGAAACCGGGGCTGCCCTTTTCGTTATTATCTCAGGAAAAGTAAAAATTGTTCGAACAGATGAAGATGGGCGCGAAGTCATTTTATCGATACTTGGTGAAAATGATTTCTTCGGTGAAATGTCGATACTCGATGGTTTATCACGCTCCGCTACAGTTATCGCGATTACTAAGACTGAGCTATTTATGATACATCGTCGAGATTTTTTTAAGCTTATGCAGGATGTTCCCTCTGTTGCGATAGCGCTTTTGAAAGAAATGACATTGCGCCTCAGAAAAGCAGATTCACAAATTAAAAGTTTATCACTGAAAGATGCAACCGGGCGTGTTGCTAACGTAGTTCTCCAACTAGCGGTCGATATTGGTACAATTCGAAGAGGAAGAGTAGAAATAGACGAACTTCCATTACAACAGGATTTAGCCAATATGGCGGGAACATCACGTGAAACGATCTCCCGTGTTATTCACAGTTTTATAAAAAAAGGATTAGTCGAGATGCGGGGGAATAAACTTATTATTCTTGACTACGATAAATTCAAAAGTTTATTCGCCTAAGAGGTAAATGTGAAAAAACGGGAAGGACGAACGAACCAAACAGTCGATCTGCATTTACATACGACATATTCAGATGGAGCGTACACACCCGCAGAGATTGTCATGAAAGCCAAGCATTCGGGATTAACGACAATCGGAATAACTGACCATGATAGTATCAGCGGAATTGCAGATACAAAAGCTAGTGGAGATGCTCAAAATATTGACGTGATTGAGGGAATTGAATTAAGTTCAAGCTTCAATCATACTGAGGTTCATATACTCGGATATTTTATTGACTACAACGATAAAAAATTACACGATTCGCTAACTGAGTTTCAAGAAGAACGATTTAAACGCGCCAAACGAATTGTCGCAAAACTGAATAAATTGAAAATCCCACTTGATATTGATACTGTATTGGAACAAGTTACGGGTGATTCAGTGGGAAGACCTCATATTGCAAACGCACTCGTTAAACATGGGCATACATATTCATACAATGAGGCATTTAACAAATATATCGGTTATGGGCGTCCTGCATATGAACATAAATGGAATTTTTCACCAGAGGATATTATTCGATTAATCGCTCAAGCCGGTGGATTATCGTTTATTGCTCATCCAGGACGGTCGATTAACGAAGACATTATTTTTAGACTAATAGAAGCAGGTATTGATGGAATTGAAATAGTTCATCCGAGCCATACACTCGACATGATATATTATTACCGTAGTATCGTTAACGAGTATTGTTTATTAGAAAGCGGTGGCTCTGATTTCCATGGAGTTCATCAGGGGGATGAACACACACTCGGGCAATATGTAGTTTCTAAATCGACAGTCGATGAAATGCGACGAAGATTATTCAATCATTAATTACTCAATTCTTATTCACATCTATATTAAAAACTTTGTATGATTATCGAAGGAAAACTCTCAGCAGCTGCATTCTCATTTGGAATTGTTGTCAGTCGATTCAATGAGTTTATCACAAAACGATTACTCGATTCCACAATTGATTGCTTAATAAGACACGGTGCATCAGATAAAAACATTGATGTTGTTTATTGCCCCGGAGCATTCGAGGTTCCGCAAGTTGCTCAAAAAGTTGCTTTGTCTGGAAAATACGATACCGTGATTTGCCTCGGTTGTATTATTCAAGGCGATACACCACATTTCCAGTATATTGCAAATACAGTAAGTGTTGGTCTAAATCGGACCGCTCTGGAGACAAAAATCCCAATTGTTTTTGGAGTTCTTACAACTGATTCACTCGAACAAGCGATTGAACGTGCAGGCGCAAAAGACGGTAATAAAGGGTGGGAGGCTGCAATGGCTGCTATTGAACTCGCTGATCTTCAGAAAAAAATTCCCAGCAAGAAAAAATAAAAAAATAGCGATTGGAGATTTTGTGACGCGTGCTTGTTGGATTTTCGTACTGGTTTCTACAATTACATCAATGCTAATGGGAGAGATGAATCAGTGGAAAACATACACAGTAAAGAGTCAAGTTCAGGATATCGCTATTGACAGTTCCGATTCAGCTCTATTATGGATAGCAACAAGTGGAGGGATGTTTTCATACCATATAGAAAAAAAAACTTTTCAAGAATTTACTACTTCAGAGGGTCTAAGAACGATTGAACTCACAGCTATTGCCACCGACAAACAAGGCGCTGTTTGGATTGGCGGGGCTGACGGCATCCTTCATCGCTATTTTCCGAACAAGAAAAATTGGCGTTACATACTCGACATTTATAACGATAAAGATCACGGTGCTTATAAACGAATAAATTCGTTGAAGATTTTTCGGGATTCACTATTCGTATTATCGGACTTGGGTGTGAGCGTTTTTTCCAGATCAAAAATGATGTTCATAGATAACTATCTGCATGCGCGAGTTACAAAAGCAAGGGCGCTTGAAATCTTTGACAATAAAATTTGGGTTGCTACAGATCATGGTATCGCCTCCACCTCTTTTTCTAATCCAAATCCTTCAGCGCCAGATTTATGGGTAACATATACATTTTCTGATACCATAACGAGTGGATTACCATCGAATTTTATCACTTCCTTGGGTATATTCAATAATTATTTAATTGCAGGCACTAAGAAGGGTTTAGCACGATTTGAAAACTCACGATGGACGACAATTTCGGGAACGAACGGATTAGATATCACCGATTTGACTGTTACCAATTCATCGGCTGACGCCGAGACAATTTATTTCATTACTTCTAATAATCAATTATGGCATTATTCTTCTTCCTCTCCGGTCCAAATAGATACCCAGTTCACATACCCATTGAGCAAAATTATCAATCACCACATACTCGGAACAAAAACTAACGGTCTATTACACAAAACTAATTTGTCATGGAATGAGTTTGCTCCACCTGGTTCATCATCAAATAAATTTGTCAGTATAGTGGTTGACAAGAAAGGAGTTCTTTGGGCGGCTACCGGAGTCGATATTTATGGTAGAGGGTTTATGAGTTTTAATGGAAAAGTATGGAAGTCTTACACAAGGGAACAATATCCATCGTTAGGACTAAATGGTTATTACAAAGTAAGTCTTGGTAAGGACAATACAAAATGGGTAAGTAGTTGGGGTACAAATGGGGGGGTGGCGATCGTTGATGACGATGGAATTATTCAAAAAGTTCTGAACACATCAAATGGACTACCCCTTTTTAACGCTAATAGTCCATATTATACTGTTGCGGGAGGAGTTGCAACCGATCCCCAAGGGAGGACATGGATAACTTCCAGATCTCCTTTACGCGATACGATCCTGGCAATCTTTCATCATGCTGATTCATCAATTAGCTATCTTTTACAAGATTCAAGAAAATGTTTTACACCTAACTGCCAAATGAAAAACCCCAGTATTGTGTTTACTGATGTTGTTATTGATCGGAATGGAACCAAATGGTTTTCAAATTTCAATCGATTTGAACCCGAAATGCCAAATGGTTTATATTATTTTAATGATAATATCAAATTACCCGATACTGATGTAGGTGGCTGGGGAAAACTTTCAGATAACAATGGACTTAAAAGCAATAAGATTTATTGCATTGAAATTGGTAATGATGGTGGATTGTGGATTGGTTCAGATCAAGGAATTACGATCATATTTGATCCGAGCAATCCGAGACGAAGCATGGCTGTATATTATCCTCTTCAAGACCAGGTCATTCAAGATATTGCTGTTGATGTAATGGACAATAAATGGGTAGCAACACAACAACAAGGTGTTTTCGTGCTTTCTCCCGATGGAACATCTATCCTTAGTCAATATACAGTAGAAAATACAAATGGTAAATTATTGGATAATGATGTCAATTCTATAGCAATCGATAATAATACGGGACTGATTTACTTTGGCACCGAAAAAGGGCTTTCAACTCTTACAACTTCTGCAATAACTCCAAAAACTTCATTCGAGGAATTGTTATTCTCTCCTAATCCGTTTTATTTGCCATCTTCAACTCAACTCACTGTCAAAGGATTAGTACGTTCATCCTCACTAAAAATATTATCTATCGATGGTAGTTTAATAAAGAATATACAAAGTCCTGGTGGTCTTGTTGGATTTTGGGACGGTACTGATGAAAAGGGAAATCTGGTTTCGACGGGAATCTATTTAGTAGTTGCATACGCAGGGGATGGAAATGAAGTTATCTCGGGCAAACTCGCTGTAATTAGGAAATAAATATTCTTTACCTCCAGAAAGCAATACATGAAGGATACTTTGTTTGTGGCGGCGGTAATTATCAATTATAAAACAATAGATCTTACACAAACAGCGGTAGAATCATTTCGATTGTATTATCCCTCCATTCCCCTTTTACTCATCGATAATGGATCAAATGATGAAAGTACAACAGTCCTAATAAAATATCGGGAAACATATCCTCAAATTATTGAACTAATCATAAACGATAAAAATATCCATCATGGCCCCGCGATGGATATGGCGCTTAAACATTTGAAATCATCACTTGTCCTGTTTATTGATTCCGATTGTAGGGTGCATACCGGAGGATTTCTTGAAGATATGATCACGCTTATACAAGAAGATCCGAATAATTACGTCGTTGGTAAAAAAATCTATATGAACAAACGCGGCTTCGATACCGAAAAACGAAATGGAACCATTCCATATATTCGTCCTTACTGTATGCTTATCAAACGCAATAGCTATTTCGGGCTACCAAGATTTACTCGCCATGGTACCCCATGTTTAAAAAACATGGAAGCCGCCGCGAATCACGGGTTGAGTTTAATTAATTTTCCAATCGAGAATTTCGTTAATCACCATGGCAGAGGAACTGCGAAGCGTTATGGATACAAACTCGGGTGGCGAGGAAAACTAAACCATCTGCTCAACAAATTTGGTTTATAATAGGAAAAGTTATCGCAATATTGAACATTCTATTTTCATTAAGTGTTGATGCTGGACAACTTCTTTGATTATGGTGAACAAATTATTCCTTTTATCAATAATATTGGCTGTCTCGATCCACGCTCAAGAGGATCAAAAGGGTGGGGGTCAGGTTCTCCTAATCGGAATAGATACTAACCGGAATAATTTTTCTTCCATCTCATTTGATAAAAGTTTCAATACCTATCATTGGAGGGGGTTAGCAGCGTATCAATACATGTACAGATCGATGTTTTTGCAGATGAATGAACAATTTTTATCAACGTTAGTTAAAACCGACCGTAAGCATATTACCGATAATCAATCTCTTGATCTTCGGTTGCGATATGGTTTGACTGATAATATATCAGCGGCGTCGAACATTTCATCGTTTCTATTATCGGATAATAGAGATATAGGAGGGAGTATTACAAAAGCATCCTTTCACGTTATTCACGGAGGTATTTCATTACGTCTTTTCAAGATGTTTTTGCTTGAGCCGTTGTTAGGATTCCGTTCTGATACGCAGCTTGCTCAAAAAGATGATGGAATTTCCTATCTGCTTGGCGTCACCTCCGATAAGATAAATTATCAAGGGTACAATGTTAAACTCGATGGATCATTGCAGTATGACAATATCGATCCGCGCAGGATGGAAGCACACAACGCTCTGCTTAGGATTCAAAAATCTTTTTTCGAGCAATCTTCAAATAGTTTCTCTCTGAATTATTCACGTAACCGTCGAGATTTTTATCAGCTTGCTGATTCTGCTATCCAGCGTCAGCATAAAATATCGAATAATATCGAAACGCGGATTGATAATACTTTAGGTATTACTGATTCTTTACGATATAAAGTTGGTGAAAAGTTTTTATGGATATTTCGTGCGAACATCAGTATGCGAGAGATTGATAAATCAATTCGATATAAAAATCTGCTCGAACCAGATAAATCTACCTTTCATACTAATGTCAGTGAACTCAAAATCGAGGGGAGCTTATTTGCCGACTACAAATTTAATGATCGACTAAAATCCTCTTTCGCATTCTCATATATCGAGAGAGACGAGGAACATCGACTTCTGATGAATGAATCTATTCCTTCCGATAGAAGTTATCAACTCAAACGAATGGAGGACGAGAAAAACAACCATGCTTTACGGACATCATTTCTTACAATGACCACATGGGCAATTTCTAAAAAAGATACGATGGAGTTTACAGGATCGGCAAATATCCTTCGATATGATACACCAAGCATAGACAATTATGATGATCGTGATGAATTGTGGTATAGGTTTTCTCTTTCTCTTTATCACCAGATTAATCGAAACTTGGAGTTACGGATTGGAGCAGATTTACATTTGAAGCACCTCGTTTACTTGTTTGCCGCACGCAGCTCAGACAATAATTGGAATCGATTAATCCGACTGGCGCCACAAATTCGGTATACACCAACAGGCAGTTTTCGGACTACTAATATTTTCGAAGTTCTTGCTAATTATACAGTCTATGATTATGAATATTTATTAAGCCAACCACGAAGTTTTGTGTTTCGTCAATTTGCATTTGTTGATTCGTCCTTGCTGCAATTGACCGATCGTCTTGATTTTGAATGGTTTAGTCACATCAAATTATATGAGCGCGGCGAGTTCCATTGGGGTTCATTCTCGGAGCGTCTTATTAATTATTTTGAAGATAAAACATTTTCAGGAAAATTTAACTTTTTATTAAGAAAAGGCTTGCTTTTCTCGGTAGGGATTCGTTATTTTAATCAGATGCGGTTTAGTTATTTATTAAAAAATCGAGAATTGGAAAGTTTACATAGTAGAATTGGTCCGACAGCGGCTATAGAGTTTAATAACGAAAGCATAGAGTTCATGTTTTCTGGCTGGTATGAATATCAGGAACAAACTAAACAAACGGCTCGCAATGTCTCAACTATGTTTTTTACATTTAAAGTACATATTTAAATCACGATATCGTTGTGCAAAATTTTTCGATCAAAAATATTCTTACTTTAACGAGCGATCCTAAAGAGGTAGCGAGAGTCGAAATTTTTCTTGATAAAATTAATAAGAAAATAAAGTTAGATGATTTACACTTCAATAAACTTCTCGTCGCTACTACGGAAGCTGTGAATAATAGCATCATTCACGGCAACCAACGTGTTCAGGAAAAAAAAGTAACAGTAATATGCGAAGTAAATCAGCATGTACTGATCATATATGTTGAAGACGAAGGTTCTGGAGTTGATCCTGAAAAATTACCTAACCCTTTGTGCGAAGAAAATATATTGCGAGAAAATGGCAGAGGGGTTTTTTTAATGCGCTCCCTAATGGACGAAGTAGAATTCAGGCGAACCTCAAAGGGCGCTTCAGTAATTATGAAAATGTATTTGAATAATTGATTTATTCAATCAAGATTGGAGGACGCTTACAACCTTTTTCGATTTTCCAAACTTTTGGAATTTAACCACTCCGTTGGTGAGAGCAAAAAGAGTATCATCGCTGCCTATACCAACATTTGAACCGGGAGAAAATCTTGTTCCGCGCTGGCGTACAATAATACTGCCTGCTTTAATAGTTTCGCCGCTAAATAATTTTACACCTAATCTTTGTGCATTGCTATCGCGGCCATTTCGCGAACTACCGCCGCCTTTTTTATGTGCCATACAATTTAATCCTTATTCAATTGTTGTAATTTCTAGTTCAGTGTATTGTTGCCGATGCCCGCGTTGTAGGCGATATCCTTTTCGCTTTTTCTTCTTGAATACCGTTACCTTGTCATCTTTAATAGTGCTGAGCACTTTGGCAGCGATTGACCTATTTTTTAAAAATGGATTACCGACCTGAACATTTTTCTCATCAGCCATTAGTAATACATGATCGAACTTAACTGTACTTCCAATAGCAGCAGTGAGCTTAGGAACGAATATTCGCTCGCCCGGACTTACCTTAAGCTGCTGTCCAGCTATATTAACTACCGCAAACATATTGATTTTACCTTATTTTTGTAGGTTTTTTTTTAAATGACTTAATTAAGTTACGAATTTTTTACCATTAAGTCAATTTATTAAAAATAATATTTGACTTTTAATCTAAATCTCTATATGTTATGAGTACATTTCAGAGCTGTTTATATTATTGGGAATTGAAGCTTTAATCTATGAAAAAGAAAATAGTGTTAATAGTTGAAGACAGCCCGGGGTTTTCCGAGCTTATGAAATATGTAGTTGAAGATGAGGGGTTTAAAGGAGTCATCTTTCCACTTGAAGAAAACTTTATTCATTGGGTCGAAAAAGAAAAACCTTCAGCAATTATAATGGATCTTGCGTTGAACCGTTTGAGTGGATTTGATCTTATCAGGGAAGTCAAAGCACAACCAAAACATAAAAACATTCCCATCGTTGTCATCACTGGTCGTGATCTTGATGTTAAAGATATCACCGAATTAAAAGTATTGGATATACCGTACATTCGAAAAGGTCGTGTTGATATGCACGAAATTCATCAAGCGATTAGAAACCTTGTTGAAAAATCTGTAAAATAATAAAGCAACTAAAATGTTGTACTATCACTTTCGGAAAGGAGTAAAACGGCATATAAATAATAACATATCGCGAATTTCTTTTATTTATTACGTCCTTATTTATCATTAATAAAATCTAGAAAGGAGTTTCATATGAAATCTGTTAGATATAATCTGACATTATTATTAGCAATTATTTTTATCGTATCAAAAACCCAAACTCAACCTACATGGTCTGATTATGCGGGCAAGCAAGCTTGTTTTGGATGCCACACAACAATTAAACCGATTAATCTCGATGAATTTAATAAATCAGGTCATCCATGGAAAGTCCAACGTATTGATACCTCGATGATTGATGATTCGGGATATTATAAACCATTTCCAGTAGGAACGAATGAAGGTGGTATTCCTCTGGCAGCAGAAGCTATTTCTGCTGGTTTTAATTATTTAGATAGCAGTGTTGCATTTATGATTGGAGGTTTTGGGTGGAAAGCTCGTTGGATGAGTAAAGATGGTTACATATTTGAAGGAACAAAAGCCCAATATAATTTAGGAACAATTCATCCATCACTTAAGGGATTTGGCTCATACAATGCATCGAATGTTAGTAATGCTCCATTTGCATTGAGGACACCTACAGGGGCTATGTACACTTGCGGTAATTGTCATACAACAGGTTGGAAAAAATATGATGCAACAACTTCTCCATATCGCTTTGAAGATAAACCAGGTTTCGACGGAACTTTCTTTGAGTTTGGCGTTCAATGCGAGGGTTGTCATGGTCCTTCAAAAGCTCATACTCAAAATCCTTCAACAAAACCTCTCAAAGATGGATTTGATGGCTGTAAGTCGTGCCATGCCCGCGGACTTGGTTTAAGAATTCCTGTAAAATCAGATAAACAATTCCTAGACCATAGGGAACAGTATGACCAAATGCTTTTCACAAAACACCGCCGTAGTGCAGCCATGACTTGTGTAACCTGTCATGACCCTCACAAGAGCACTGTTTATGACAGAGGTGGTTTAAAATCGACTGCGAAAACTTGTGCCCCCTGCCACACAGGTAAAGATATAAATATCGTAAAAGATGGTGTGCCAATTACTCCACACACTCAATGTAAAGATTGCCATATGCCATACATCGGTAATACTGCAGTCAAACAAAATAACAATCGTGGCGATCAGGCATCCCATATGTGGAAAATTAAAACCACTACTGATAATAAGTTTACTGGTATGTGGACAGCAGATTCTCTAAATGTAAAAATTCCCACTGACTCCATTGTAGCTCATACACTCGATTTTGCCTGTTTAGGTTGTCATACTACTAAGGATTTAACATGGGCTTCAGGACATGCCACAGATATGCACAATAAAACAATTATTATCACTAATGTTGGCAATGAAACAAATATCCCAAGCGCTTGGTATCTCAAACAAAACTATCCAAATCCGTTTAATCCAAGCACAACGTTTAAATTTGGTCTTGCTGAGGAATCTAATACTGAAATATCAGTTTATGATATCGAAGGACGGTTAGTAAAAACATTGGTAAAAGGAAAATTTTATGCCGGTATTCACAACATAACTTGGGACGGCTTGGATTTATATGGAAACAACGTGGCAAGTGGAATGTACATTTACCGATTGGTAACTGATAAATTTATTGATAGTAAAAAAATGCTTTTAACAAGATAATTTTTTTCTAAGAACCATTAACAGTTCAAAATTGTACGGCGGTTTCGATTGGATAGAAACCGCCGTTCTTTTATGGAGCAATATTCAAAAACACATATAATACTTAATCCAGCTTCATCTGCTGGAAAGACAGGAAAATTACATAAAAAATTTCTGTCTGTGATAGGACATCACTTTGGAAAAGACTACACATTTTAAATTACTCAAAAACTATCAGATGCTACCGATTCAGCCCAACGAGCTATAGCAAATGGGACCGAGCTTTTAATCGTAATTGGTGGAGATGGAACGATTAATGAAGTTATTAATGGTTTTTTTACAGATAAAAAACTTACCAATCCGAATTGTAAGCTGGGGATAATTAGTAGTGGATCAAGTGCTGGGTTTGCTCAGGGTTTGGGAATTCCCAACAAAGTCGAGAACCAAATTGAAATTATTCATAATGGAAATTATCGAACAATCGATGTGTGTAAAATTTATTTTCAGAATCAACATGGGGATAAAAATCTACGCTATTACATTAATGATTGTCAGATTGGGATTGGTGGAAGTGTTGTAAGGGATGTTCTGTTAAAGCATAAAAAATTTGGTGGTGTGCTTGCCTTCGGATCAGTCGCATTAACCACTGCAATTCGGCACAGAAGTAATCACATCATTTTCCGAATTGATGAAAAAAACGAAAAAACACTTAGGCTTCATGGTATCGTAGCTGCCAACGGTCCTTATATGGGAGGAGGGATGAAGCTTGCACCTAAAGCAAATTTCAATGTTGTACAATTTATATAGCGTCAACGGAAGATGTACCTATAATTTGATGATTGCCAATATTTCTTCCGTTTGGGTTTTACACGTAC
>CAYYIJ010000023.1:0-27589 GCA_964471945.1 uncultured Chlorobiaceae bacterium | reverse complement strand
ACCTCATATTGTTTTACTAATCTAATCATTTTTGAGGTGTCATTTGGCACTATTTGATTAACACCATTTTCATCACACTTTGGAAATTCTCAGATTGGTCATCAATACTAACCGCCTTAAGGTAGTAAAAATATACACCGCTTGGTATTGACTTTCCATCAAATTCAATGGAATAATATCCAGGTTCTTGAATTTCACTCACAACAGATTTTATCAATTCTCCAAGTACATTATATATGTCCATAGAGACAATCGAGGTAAATGGCAAGCTATATTGGAGCTTAGTCGTCGGGTTAAATGGATTGGGTGAATTTTGATAGAGACCATACGACTGTGGTAGTTCTCCCTGATCAATAAATATGGAGGATGATTTTGAACTTTTATGAATTACAATTGAACCTCCACCTATTATTGTTGAAGGGGGACTGCCATCCGATTCACCTAATTGGTTATCATATACAAGTGAATTATTGTTTGATTTATCCCATATTTTAATTCGGAACTTATCCACCCCACCTCCATTTTTAAGATGTCCATCAATCGCTGTCAGCATGAAACCATAGTTCCCTATACCATTGATAGTACCAGTACCTTTATACTGGGCTTTATTTCCGGAAATTACTAACCATTCATAGTTTGAAGAATGGAAATTAATGTTTGCAACTTTAAATCGAAATTCGGTATTTCCAGTCGGAATTTTAGCTCCTTTTTGATACCTTGAGACAAATCCGAAGTTTGCCTTGCCTACAATTGTAGGATCTGCGGGGTAAGCTCCCGGAGGCGAATCAATCCAGCCACCGCCAGTTACGAATCCGGCAGAAGGATCATAAATAACAATCAAAGCATCGAGCCCGTCTACTGTTGATGTTGAGGCGGTATTGTTACATTGGTCTGACAATGTCAGCGTTAATTGATATACTCCCGCTGTGTTGAATGTATGACTTCCGGTTATTGTTTTTGTATTTTCATCCACAGCAGCATTATTTCCGAAATTCCACGATGCTGTATGAGTGTCACCGTTTTCATCCGTGAATGAGCCGTTGAATGTCACCTGTGTCCCGACGGGATATATGGAACCGCTCGCTGGGCCCGTAATTTTTACAACAGGTGGTAAGTTTTGTACAGTTACTGTGAAGCTTCCAATTGAACTTCCATTATTTGTACATGTTACCTCATGAGTACCAATTACGAATTCATGACCGGAAGGAGGATCACACACGATTGTATTAGGTGATACCGAAAAGTACACATTTGCAACACATGTTCCCGGATTTGAAGGTACCGTCATGTCATTTGGGATAACAAATGGTGGAACAACAAATGCAGTTCTATTAAGAACTCTCCGGAACTCATCTTTGTCAGGATCGTTCGCCGACGCTTTGGATCCAGTTATCTTGAAATTATAATTACCCGGTGTGTTTGTATTTGCCAGCATACCTCTGTATAAACCGCTGCCCTGGTGTGCAAGCTGTAGCACCACGGAATTCGGATTTTCCGGGATATTAACAATAGCTTCAACGGTGGCATCGGTAACGGGAGCGCCTCCGACCAAATGGTCGCCGCCGCTGATAATCCCTCCATCGAAAATTTGAGAAGAAATTACTATCTGTTCTCCGGGATTATAAGTATCTTTATCAAATGCCGCGTTCATTACTACATCTGATGAGGCACTGATGTAGAAATAAACAGGCGAACCGAGTTGCGGGGGATCTATGACTTTGACTATAAGCACCATATCATCAAATATTAAATTGTTGATATTATAATATTTATAAGAAGGTCCATTAAAGTATTCGATCCCGTAAGATGAAGCGTTTGATGGAGTTATTAAAACAATATTTCCGTTTATGGTTAATTCCAGTTCAAGTGAAAAATCGCTTCCTTGCCATCTGATCCCGGGCTGTATGGCTAAAGCTCCCTGCCATCTGATGCCTCCTTGCCATCTGATTCCCCCTTGCCACCTTATACCACCCTGCCATCTGATACCATCGTAATATTCGGTCGTATCAGCGATATATTGATAACCAAGCAAACTATTCCAGATTTCATCAACGATTGATCCAATAGTGACATCCGAGGCTTGAAAATACAATGCATCTGTCTGTGTGGCAATATTTTGTGCAACAGTTTGTCCACTACTGCCATCAAATCCCAATGTAAAAACAAAAGTTTCACTAGCGGCAATTTCAGGTAATACCGTTGATGCCAGAGGAGCAGCATTTTCCTCACAGGCGCTTAAGAATATTACAGCTTTGTCATTAAGCCCCGGATCAGGTGGATGGAGTAGATTATCGGCTGTAGATAATCCCGAACCAACGGCACAGATTCCGCCAGGTGTCAATGCATTAATCGCGGCGACTGCGGCATCGCGAATTGTTGGACCTGTAATTTCAGTCAAAGGATAACTTACTACGTCCGGCATTCGAACTATACCGATACGGTCGCCAGTACGCATCTTTGAGATAAGCTCGACAGCGCTGTTCTTTGATTGCTGGAAAGCGTTATAAGTCGTCGCATAACTGTAAGAGCCATCAAATACCAAAACCATATCAATGCGCGAGGAAGGTATGTTATTGTAAATATAACTTATTCCTGCAATATCACCTGCATTGAGATCCTGCTTACTGATCTCTCCGGGTTTTATTAATCCATACATAGTCTCGTTTTCATTACCCGATCCCATCGAGGGAATATACCATGCGTCACCCGGATTGAAAATATCGCCTAATCCCCATAAGTGGCCGATCTCGTGTGTACTAACATTTTGAACTTTCATATTTGTTGGGGTACCGTTGTTGTCTGTATCCCATCCAAAATCCTGCCCATTAAAAGCAATATCTACATCAGTCATAACTCCGGAAAGCGCGTTATATCTAACTCTTGCAACAGCTATCACATTTTCATCGGCTCCGGTTGTAGCAGCCCAGTCTGATGAGATCCATACAACGTTGTTTATGCCATCCGGATTTCCACCCCACAACGATGATGTGGTTAATCCTCCATCTGTCGCATTAATTTGTGGTAGTGCACTCCAGGCTGCAAATCCATTGTTAACGGCGGTTCTAAAATCTCCCTCAGGTACAGATGTGCTTATTTTGTAGCTTGCTTGACCGTCTGTCCAATGCAGCGGTATGCCCGATAAGGTTGTATTCACGACAAAATGATCGCCATAGAATTTTACACGCGGTTCAATCTTTACGGCGTTTGAAAATTCTGATGTGCTTGCCGGTAATTCAGTATCGTAATTGGTTGCTGTAGCAGTTATGTATAATCCGTTTGATAATTCAGTTGGCAAATCAAAACCGAAATACGCATTACCGTCGTCATCAGTCATTACAAATCCAATTTGACCTATATATGTTTGACCCTCGCCATAACCGGTGGGATCTTGTTCCGCGTTGACAAAAAATTGAATTAAGAATGGACTATTCGGTGTGCTGTTCAGAGAACCGACTACCACACCAAGATCGCTTGCTGCAAAATCCAAGATTGGATAATTTTGAAGATCATTCGGACCTGAGTCAATATCTTGTTCATCATTAGGCGTGACTCCGTCCGGTATGTCGGACAAAACTCCCATATCAATTCCGAGTCCCCCATTCCCGAAAATTGAATTTGACAATATTTGGTTACTTGTACCATCATCTATGAAAATGCCAGATTGCTCATTATAAGCAATAACATTATTGGGACCGATACTGTTATTAGTGGCTCCGCCAGTTATGTATATGCCAATTTCATTTCCGAGCGGTGTGGTCAGCGTAGAATTTGTTCCGATTAAATTCCCTTGAACATTATTGCGGAATGTAAGTGGATCATTGAGATAAATTCCGTATTTATTTCCTCCCGAAATAATATTGTTTAAAATATCAGTATTACCAGCATCTTCCAGATATATTCCCGAAGGTTTTACGTCATACGTTGTGGTATAAAGGGAATAAATCCCTGTAACATCGGTACCAATATAATTATTCTGAATTTTGTTGTTATTAGAGAGTAATGTGGTATGATTTTTTTCTATAGAAATATTAGCCGCAAGATTACCGGAAATAATATTACGATTTGAAATCTCCGAACCTCCAATCACATTAGAACTTGAGTGCAGTAAACGAATACCGATATAATTACCTTTTGCGGATCCGTGGTTGCCAATATAATTCCCTTCAATTACATTATCATTTCCACCCTCTATAGTTATACCTGCGTAGCCCGGATCATCGAAATTTGTGATGATTAAACCTTTTATTGTGCAATTGTCAGTGGTAATGTGTAGTCCGTTTCCAGTTGAAAGTCCTGATGAACTGCCATCAATTTCAGTTATAGGAGTTCCTGTATAACCGGGTTGTGACGTTCCGTCGATTACAACAGGATCGGTGATTGAAGGTAATGGTGAAGTGGGTTGAATTGTGAATGGCGGGGAAGCGCCGACGATGTCAAAGGATATTGTTTCCTTTATCCTATTTGTAAAATTTGCATCCAATATAGCTTGCCGCAAAGAACCATCGCCATCCGATGAAACTGTAGTTACAACAAGATCGGGCTGATTAAGCCAAAAATTCTGGATTGTTGTCTGACCCGAAATTATCGGTACGTTTGGTATCTCAAAAGTTTGTACAACAATAGTATAGGTACCTTCTGGAATAAACTTGATTTCGTACAAACCAGATTCGTTTGTATAGGTTGAGTATGTGTACCCTTTAATATTTACTAAAATACCCACTAACGGATTTTTATCAGGACCATCTACTACCGTCCCTTGGACGTTTCCTGTTGTTGATTGAGCAGATATTATTCCCGGATTAAGTAATAGAACCATCAGGAAACTTAACAATAAAGCTTTTATGATTGTCATTTTATTTCTCCTTTTTATTAGATATTATCGGTTGTGAAAAATCTGTATTTACAGGATTATTTCTTAGCCATCTTTTTTATCTGGCTTTTTACTGCGTCAAGTGATTTTTCTAAACTGACCATCCTTTTCCCAGTAACTTCATCTTTTTGAATAGTTAGTTTCCCATTTAAGCCATTAATAATACGAAATCCGCCCTTATTATTTTTCTTTACAAACACTACAACTTCTTCATCTTGTTTGAAACTCGCAGTTCTACTATAATACTCACCGACCTCACCAACTTCACCACCTAAATAGGTAATTATCATTGTCTTCTGTGGTCTATTCCCTTTTAAGTACTCTTCAATATCGATAGTCGCATGAGTTTCAATTCGCTTCCTATCACTCGTCCACTCAGAGTTTAATCTTGCAACTTTTCCAATAGCAATATAATCGGATTGATTGACTAATTTTTCTGTTAATTGGTCAGGTTTTTTTCTGGTAGTTTTAGTTTGAGCGAATAAAACAGTATTCGATTCACAAACAAAACAAATAAGGATAAAGGCAATCATTAAATATCTAAATAACGAATGCTGAAAATCTTTTTTATATAAAAATAGCTGATTCATAATTTCACCTTTTATATTTATTGGAAGATTAATAGGTATTAATATAATAAAATTTTTCCTATATTAGGATCAAAAAATAAATATTTTTTGTACACAAAATACCTATTTTACTTATTTATTTTGCTTTACTAATTTTAACAAAAACAGTACCTAATTTATAATGAAAAAAAAGAAACACTTTATAGAATCTTTTACAGGAATATTAAGAGAAACCAATTCTACCTTGCAAATCGAGGATGGAGCACGGATTGCGGTTATGGGTGGTGGACCAGCGGGTTCATTTTTTAGTTACTTTTTCTTAGCAAATGCCGCAAGAATGGGTATGGATACATCGCTTGATATTTATGAAAAACGCGATTTCTTATCATTCGGACCTGCCGGTTGTAACATGTGTGGTGGAATTATTTCTGAGTCACTCGTTCAAACGTTAGCAGCAGAGGGTATAAACCTTCCTCCGACCGTAGTGGAAAGAGGAATTGATTCATATGTAATGCATATGGACGAAGGTAGTGTAAGAATTGACACTCCTCTACGAGAGAAAAGAATTGCAGCCGTTCACAGAGGTGCGGGTCCAAAAGGTATAAAAGAATCAAAATGGTTCAGTTTTGATGAACATTTACTTAAACTTGCTGTCAATAGTGGAGCTAACCTAAAGAGAGACCAAGTAGTTGGAATTGAATTTGTCGACAATAAACCTCAATTAAAAACTAAGAATGGATCTTCGCACGTTTATGACTTGTTAGTGGTTGCAACTGGGGTTAATACGCCTTCATTAAAAATATTTGAGAAACTTCCTTTATTTTACAAACCCCCCGTAACATCGAAAACATATATTTGTGAATTTAACCTTGGGCAAAGTAGAGTTGAAAAATTTTTGGGTAGTTCAATGCATGTTTTTCTATTGCATATTCCAAGGTTAGAATTTGCTGCTTTGATTCCTAAAGGTGATTTTATCACAATTTGTTTATTAGGTAAGGACATTGATGATCAACTTGTTAAATCTTTCATAAATTCAGAGCAGGTAAAAAAATGTTTACCACCAGATTGGAAATTCCCCGAAGAATTTTGTCACTGTTCTCCAAAAATAAATATTAAAACTGCAGAGAAACCATTTGCTGACCGGATTGTATTCATTGGAGATGCGGGAACGAGTAGATTATACAAAGACGGAATCGGAGCGGCATATAAAACAGCAAAAGCTGCTGCCACAACTGCTGTTTTTAAAGGTATATCTTCAGATTGTTTTGAAAAACATTTTTACCCAACTTGTAAGTCAATTGAGTGGGATAATAGACTTGGTAAGTTTATTTTTTCAATTACAAGAATGATTCAGAAAAGAGCTCATGATAGGCGTGGTATATTACGAATGGTATACAGGGAACAGAACCGCAAAAAAATTTCACTGCGGATGAGTACAGTTTTATGGGACACATTTACAGGTTCCGCTCCGTATCGCGAAATTTTACTCCGAACCTTACACCCTGTATATTTATTCAATTTAATAAAAGAAGTTATATTAGGAATCTTTTTATTTGACAAAAATAAATTCAAATAGTATTTTATTCAATTAGAAAAATATCAAAAAGTTTTAAAAAAAGGAGAATACATGGATTTGGGTGCTCTTGGGAAAACATATAACGACGGCGAAATTATCATTAAGCAAGGTGAAACGGGCGATTGTATGTATGTTATCCAATCGGGGAAAGTTGATGTTATAAAAGAAAGTGAAGGAAAAGAAATTCACCTGGCGACACGAGGTGTAGGGGATTTTATAGGCGAAATGGCACTTTTTGGAAGAGAAGTTCGAATGGCAACAGTACGAGCTTTAGGAACTGCTCAAGTTCTAACAGTTGATAAAAAAAGTCTCCTACGTAGAATTCAAGCGGATCCTTCACTTGCATTTCGTATTATTGAAACTATGTCGAATAGGATTCGTGAGTTATCCAATGAAATTGTTCAACAAAAAAGTCTAAAATGAATTGCCCAAATTGCAGAACAGAATGTTTTGAGAATGCTAAGTTTTGTCATAATTGTGGTACTTCCTTAGCATTAAAATCGAAATTATCTGAGGAATTTTCATCCACTAAGATTTTGACAGATTCAGGAGAGGGACTTTCTCATGCAATTCGCAGGTTAATGCCCGGAGCTTACATCGAAAAACTTTTAGCAACAAAGGGAATGATTGAGGGTGAGCGAAGAGTGGTAACAATACTATTCTCAGACATAAAAGGATCAACATCTATAGCAGAAAATCTTGATCCTGAGGAAGTTTTAGAAATTATGAACGGTGCATTCGAGATTTTAATTGAGCCAATAACTCGATACGAAGGTACTTTGGCTCGTTTAATGGGAGATGCAATTCTCGCTTTCTTCGGTGCACCAATTGCACATGAAGATGACCCAGATCGCGCCTGTCGGGCAGCATTAGATATTCTTGAGGGAGCGAAAATATTTGGAGAACGCCTCGATCGAGAAAAAGGAATAAAAGGATTCAATGTCCGTGTTGGTATCAATACTGGTCTTGTTGTTGTTGCAGAAGTTGGGGCTGATTTGCGTGTTGAATATACTGCGATGGGCGATGCTGTAAACCTTGCGGCAAGGATGGAGGCATCAGCCGACCCTGGAACAATATTAATTTCAGAAGAAACTTATAAACTTATTAACAACAAATTTGTAACTGATGATTTAGGCCCTATAACGGTCAAGGGGAAAACAGAACCAATCAATGTCTTTCGATTGCTTAGTCCCAAAAAATCTATAAGTTTTCATACTCAGAGTAAAGGTTTGAGTTCACCAATGATCGGAAGGGAAGCTGACTTTCAATTAATAAAAACATTAATTGATAATTTATACAACGGTACTGGAGGTATTGTATCGATTATTGGTGAGCCCGGTTTAGGTAAAAGTCGGTTAGTTGCCGAACTCCACCAATCATCATCAGAAAACATTGGTTGGATAGAAGGGAGGGCACTTGCATACACTCAAGGAATGAGTTATTGGGTAGCTCGAAATATTTTAATTAATCTCTTAAATCTCAATCCAGAATCTAATGCAACTGATGTGATGATTGTTTTGCGAAAGTATGTTCAAACGAATTGCAAAGATAAGTTCTCCGAAATATATCCATTTTTAAGCCGTTTTCTTAATATAACTATTGAAGATGATTTTGAGCAGTATCTAATGTCGTTTGACGCAGAAACATTACAAAACCAAATGTATCGGGCTTTTATGGATTTTTTCAAATTGACAGCGTTAAATCAACCATTAGTCTTAGTCTGGGAAGATTTACACTGGGCAGATCAGTCTTCACTCAATGCACTGGATGTAATATTACCACTTATTAATGAAGTCCCTATTTTATTCATTCTTATTTTTAGAATGAACAATGGACTGATTTGGAATCACCATAAGCGATATCTTAAGACTTTTAGTTCCAAATACGAAGTTATTCAATTAAATCCACTTTCCAGAGATGACAGTATTAAACTCCTTAATAACTTACTCAATGCTCAAAATCTACCCGAAGATATACATAACCAAATAATAGAAAAAACAGAAGGTAATGCTTTCTTTTTAGAAGAGATTGCTCGTTCATTATCTGATAAAGGAATAGTTACCACCGAAAATGGTCAGATGTCTATCGAGAAGATTAATGAAAAGTTACAAATTCCTAACATGTTGCAAAGTGTTATAATGGCTCGAATCGATTGTTTGTCAGCTCAAAATAAAACAGTATTACAAACAGCCGCAGTAATAGGACGCAATTTTCAAAAAAGTGTCCTCAGTCATGTAATGGAATACAGCAACATTGGAAGTTTGTCAGATGACGTATTGAACGAACTACAGCATCGCGAATTTATAAATAGACAATCAACTGTAGATAATGGCGAATTACTACCCATCAAATCTCAAGAATTTAGTTTTAAGCATAGTCTAACTCATGATGTAGTTTATAGTAGTCTTTTATTTTCACACAGACGAAAACTTCATAAATTTGTTGGGGATGCAATTGAAAAAATATTCTCAACAAATCTCGACTTCCTTACGACTACTTTGGCTTTCCATTTTGAGAAAGGGGGTATTAATGATAAAGCATTCCACTATTTTCTAAAGGCAGCTGAACGAGCAAAAAATATCTATGCCAACAATGAAGCAATCATTTCTTACCAAAAAGCATTGGAACTCTCGAATGATTTTGAAGTTGAAATTGATGATCTTATTCATATCCATGAAGCGTTAGGTGATGTATATTTTCTCACTGCTCAATATCCATCAGCTATTGAACATTACAACAACGCTCAGGAACTGACAGAGGACAAACTCATCCAATCAATAATTTATTGCAAATGTGGTCAGGTGTTCGAGAGGTGGGGACGTTATGAAAAATCAATTGAGTATTTTAATTCAGCCTTTAAGGGATTAGATAAAAACATGAATAGTATTCATGCTGCACGTATTTATGCAGGTTTAGGGATGGTCCACTATCGTAAAGGGAAAATTGAAGATGCAGCAAATTTAAATACTAAAGCTTTGGAAATTATGAAAAAGGAAGGAGATGAAAGGGGTATTGCTGAAACTTCCAACAATTTAGGAATAATATATGGTAAACTCGGCGACTTCACTCTTTCATTAGATTTTCACCAACAATGCCTTGGTATCTGGAACACGATGAATCAAACAACAGGACTTGCCTCTTCCTACAACAATATTGGAAGAGTATATCAATTACAAGGTAATTATGAGAGAGCTATAGAACATTTTAATAAAAGTTTGGAGCTATGTCAAAAAACGGGTAATCGACATGGTTTAGCGAGAACATATGATAACCTCAGCCAGATATACATCAACCAAGGTGAAAAAGATAAAGCGATTATGTATACTGAAAAAGCTATGGTAATTCTAGCGGAAATCGGGGTGGATGGTTCCGAGATGATTCCAGACATTTGGTTACAATCTGGAGTTTGGTAATCAATTATTACTTCGAGTAATTTTAAAAAACACATATTAATATTATGGACATAAATAATAGTTTAATAAATAAAGCTTCAGAATTTGCTAAAGAGCTTTTATTAACTAAACTTCCACCTTGGGCATTGTATCATAATCTCAACCACACGATAGAAACAGTCGAAACGTGCTATGAAATCAGTGAGGGTTTAAAACTAAATAATTATGATACAGAAATTCTTACAATCGCAGCCTGGTTTCACGATGCAGGTTACACGGAAACAAGTGACGGTCATGAAGAGGTAAGTGTTAAAATTGCATCCAATTTTCTAATAAAATATAATTACCCTGTAGAGAAAATGAATAAAGTTTCCAGATGCATACTTGCTACTAAAATCTCGAACCAACCAAACAGCTTTTTAGAAGAAGTTATCTGTGATGCTGATATGATAGTACTTGGAAAGAAGGAATTCTTCGAAAGAAATGATCTGTTGAAATTGGAAATAGAAAATAGAGATGGTGTTAACATTTCTGAGACTACATGGTTAAAAAGAAGTTTAGAATTCATCTCAAAACATATCTTCTACACTGAATACGCAAAACTTAAATTTAACCAACAGTTATTAACTAATATCAAAATCCTAAAAAAAATGATCGAGCCCGAGATATAAGTAAATCTAACTCGATGAATTTGGATTCGCTTCTTTTAATAAATACCACTCTTTATATTCTTCAACAAATGGTAATACATCAACCGCTGCATTCTGTTTTTCGATGATTCTGACATGTAATTTATTCATCAATTCAATATCCTCTTTTGATAATCGTCCGCAAACGTATAAAACCTTAAACGAATGAATGCACGCACATTGATTCTTATCAACGAATTTTAAAAATTCGATACTTCTAGATTCTCTTTCACAATTATCAAGTATAAGTAAATTAAAACATGGTTCAATATGAGTACACTCGGAAATGCAATCCCTCGAAAAACTAAGACATAACTCGGATACTTCACAATCTTTTTCAAATTGAAATTCCCTGTCGTTGAGAATCATCTTTAGAACGCTGCGAATTAATGGATTCTCTTCTACTATACAGACTTTGTACATATAATCTTTCTCAATTGTTTATCATAAGAATTAAATGAATTTATTAAGGTAGATCATCTATCAAACTTTCAGCCATTTTTTGTATTTTTTCAAAATACATCTGTCCACCTTTTTTATATATTCTATCATCCCAAATCACGTCTCCCGATGAAGAGTCTATCAGATATAACATCATCGAAAATTGAGATGTTTGTTGGATGCTCGTTTTATCGAGTGTAGAACTCAATGGAGGTACATAGGTACCATATTGCCTTGTCAAGCTGACATTATAACCTCCAACAAAAACTACCACTAATAAATCACTACCAAATATTTTACCCAAATATTTAGCCGCAGGAATCACAATATTCGATTCACTTGCCTGTTTTTCATAACCGATCAACGAAGAGTAGGTTTTATTTAGTATCTGCTTTTTTATAGTATCTTCCTGAAAAATATTTGAAATATAAAATGGTGCAGTCGTTAGATTGACAACATCGGTATTTAACCGCTGTTCTTCTGAAGATTTCCACACCTGATACAATTTATCCTTGTTCATTAACAATCCCATAGATGTTAAATGAACTCGCTCTACATTATATCCTTTTTCATTCATTTTTCCAGCCAAGAACTGTAAACATTTTTTTGCATAGTCCTGATTTTCAACGAGGTTTACAATGCTTTTATTCTCTGTATTAGCCTCAACAATTATGAAATCCGAAAGAATTACTGCGGATGAAAAATTCTTTTTCTTTTTTAAGAAATCTGGATAACGTACTACAGGCGAGCTCGAGCAACCGATGAGTAAAAAGGTAATCCAAGCAACCAGAATCCATTTTATTGTCAGGTTCATAATCGACCTACTTAATTGCAAGTACTAATTTATAGGCGAGTAATGTTTGTTGAGCTACCCGTTCCCATAAGAAATTCTTTTTTATGTGTTTCTGTAATTCATACTGTTTATCTTTCTCTAAAGCATTTGTAATTCCAGATCGAATGCTCTCAACAGAGGAGGGTTCTATGTATTCAGCGTACGAATCAAAATATTCATCAGTCCCTCCATATTTGGTGATAGCAATTTTTGCTCCTGCTAGCGCAGCTTCAAGCGCTGCAATGCCGGGTGTCTCGAAAAGAGACGGTAAAACAAATACATCACAAGCTGCATACGCAGACGAAAGTAAATCCGAATCATTTGGAATCGAATCGAGAAGCAGCAGACGAGAATTTTTCTTTGCTTCTGCCACACATTTACTTCCATACGCATTATTTTCAATCCTACCTATTATTACCGCAGGTGAATCGATATCTTGAAGAACATGGATCAATCTAAGTACATTTTTACGTCCTGGGCCAATATGACCCACATTCAAAACGAAATCTTTGATGCCATATTTATTTATGAAAATGGATTTATTTGCATTACAAAATCGTTCTTCAACGCCGTTGGGAACTACAACGAGTTTTTTTTTCTCAATATTTAACCCCTTTTCAAGCAATCGAGATTCTTTGATTGTATTTGGAAGAACCACTTTTGCCCAAGAACAAATCTCGGCAAGCATACCATAGTCTGTCCATACTCCATATAAAGATCTGCATAATAAATCATTAAATTTTTTAGCAACTCGTAAAAAGGGGGTGGAATGAAGTGAAAAAAATATCGGTGTTACAACGATTGGAACACCCAATTTATGGATTTCTCTAGCAAAATGGTACGTTCCGATATTTGCTCCGAAGATATGAACAATATCGAAATCTGTTTTTTGAAATTCCGCCCATGGATCATAAAGGGAAACTTTTATACCTAATTTTTCCAACTCTCGTTTTGTCTGTAATATTTGTGTTCGGGGTCCGCCCTTTAACATCATCACAGATTGATATGATACGAAGCAGATGTTCATAAAATAGATATGAGCTTTGAGATATTTGATTTGCGCTGCACTGTCAACACCTGAATATCTTTGAAAGATAATCCTCTGCAAGATTGAGAGGAATGCGAGGATTGAATTTATGGATTCGATGTATGTCATTTGGAAGTGGTAATGGTTCCGACCGTAACTTCCAAATTATTTTTTGAAGATCAATTTTGGATTGAATCGGGACGAAGCATTCTGTTCCATCAGGTTTTGTAATGTGAAGCCAAACATCGCTCTGTGAGTCTGTGAAGGCAATGGTCAATGTTTGTTGATCGACCAACATCTGAATTCCGTCTTTAATTCTTTTCTTCCACCATTGTGAATATTCAATCATTCGCTGCATTTTAATCCCATAATTTCTAACCAATCTAAAAATATTCTTTAATACATTTTCATTCCTATCTCTCGGATGATGGTACAAGAAAATAGGTTCGTTTAAGCTCATTTTTCTTTTCAATAGATTCTCGAAATACCCGACCATAGCACTTTCATCAAATCCCTGTCGGCTTAAGCTCCCGATACAAATTGGATGAATCGGAACTTGCAGAGTTTCCGAGAAATCTCCATCAATCAAAGGATACGATGGAACGTTATCATAATCATATGAAAATTCTGATGAATAATCAAAATCACACTTATTGATTGCCCGTGCGATATTATTGTTCCATTTTCCGAAAGGTGAAGCATAACTTTTTGCATTGAGTCTATTTCGATTAAATAAGTCTATCGCCTTTCGGATATTTTGAATATTTTTATGATAATCTTTATATATACGATGCTCATAACAATGAATTCCAACTTCGTGATCATTCATCTGTTCGAATATTGGGAAAAATTTCTCCTGAGCCTTAGTATGAACGAACCAAGTTGCAGGTATTCCCTCATCGTGGAGTAAAGAGGCGAGTTTTTCAATCTCCGATTGAACAGCATAATCGGTATCGATCCGCCAACAAAAAATAGATAAAGAATTTTCAGGAAAATACCATTTATGCGCAAAGAGAACTCCACGCTGATGATGGAGAATCTCTAACGAACGCACTACAAGTTTTAAAAGATTACCTTTGGAAACTAAAGACACACGCTCAAACGGTAATCGTTGACCTTTGGCGTAAAATGATTTTAAAGTAGTTCGGTTATCCAGCGCCAACTTGCCAGCATCGAATGGAAACGCAATTATCATTCCACCTCCATACTGACCCATGAAAATACTATACTTGCCATCGTTAGTCCGTAAAGTGTTGGCATTTCTGGGTAGAATACATTTAATAAAAACATCGACTAATCCTACGCCAGTAAAATCAGAATTAGCTTCTTCAAGAAGATAACGGATAAACGTTGCCGTGCCTCGTGAGTTTGATAATCGAGAATAAATTTCCTCTGAACAGAGTACAGCCCCTCCATCAGCTAAATATTTCTTGGTTTGTTCGATTTCATCATCATCTATACCATCTCCAACAATGAGTGCGCTATACTGACTTGCTGACAATTCACCATTAATAAAAGTAAAAGGAACTCCGGCTTGCTGTAAAAGCATCTTCCAGCCGAATTGAAATCGACTTAATATTCCGATGTTAATTACCATTAGATTCGCTTTATAAGATCATCCACTTCATTGAAATTTAACGCTTTTGTTGCAAAAAGTGATATGAGATATACAACCACACCTGTTAAGATAGTAAAGAAAACGTTCAACTGCCCTAAAAAAACGACTACACAACCCATTATCAGTACGGAAACAATGATCTGTAAGATTGTTCGCGGCAGACAAACTTTATTAATTATTTGAAGACGCTGACGCATTAAAACGAATGTTGCCAATTCCGAAACAACCATAGCCGCAGCAGCACCCGCAACACCAAAATATTTCGTACAAATTACAACTAAAACCAGATGAATAATCAAACTAATAAACATCACGGTACCAAATATTTTTTCCTTTCCGATAGCAATCAAACCTGCTGCATATACAGTATGAAGCATAGTGAACAAGAGATACCAGATAAGAATTCGGAAAATATCCACTGCCTGCGTATATTGAATTCCGAAAACAATCTGCATGATTTCATCTGCAAGAATCACCCCACCAACACAAATTGGAAGGGCTATTATAACAATCCATTTGAGTGCTTTGTTGAGAGCTGATGCTAATGCTTCGGCTGAGCTTGCAAAAAGACGTGAAGAAGCCGGTAAGAGCAGCGTAGCGATGACACGATCAAACATAAGTAAAAAAAACACAAGCTTGCTCGCAGCACTAAAAATTCCGACATCACTGTTTGTTAAAATGATGCCAAGAATTATTGGCGGTAGATTAACACTCAAGCTGCCGAGGATCGAGCCAAAACCAAGTGAAAATGATTGTTTGATTAACGATTTCCACCCCGACATTGAAAAAATGAAACGCTCACTTTGAAAATATTTTCGATAAAATATCCAGAAAATACTTGACGTAACCAATTCCCCAGCAACAGCCGCTACAGCAACCCATAAAATATCCTTTGAGGATCGAACAAATATAAAAATCAATATCAAATATATCGAAGCTGATATGAGTCTCCCTAAACCGATTATCCCCATCCGTTCTTTACCCTGAAAGAACCAATCGAGTGAGAATGCCAAGGGGAATATAGAAAGACAAATAAGTAATATTAGATTGGAAGTGTCCACATCGAGGTTTAATATAGACGTGATCATAACTATCCCCATGAATGCAAGCAAAGCCATCACCAAACGGATGCTGAGAATACGGTTGATCAGGCCGGTAAATTCATTTTTTGCGACCGCCCGAATTCCAAACGAGCTCAATCCCAACGAACTAAATATTAAAGCATACGAGAGGACGGTAAACCCAATATTGATTGCCCCAAATTGAGATGTGCCAACTTTCCTTGCAAAATAAGCGACTGCTAGAAAACCTATGATGCGGCGTGCAATATCGCTTCCGATGATAGAGATAAAATTTTTTGAAAATCGTTTCATCCCCTGAGCTTCTCTATGATGCGTAATAGCTCGGTTTCTCTTTTTTCTTTCGGAAATAAAGATACAATCCGCGCTCTTGCTACCTGACCGACACTTTCATCCATCTGAAACGCTACCCGAATGGCATTTGCCAACATCATACTATCATTAGGTGACACAAGGATGCCTATATCGGCAACTGCCGTTTGCATACCTCCAACTGCAGTTGCAACCGGAATACATCCGCACGACATCGCTTCTCTTACTGTGTAAGAAACGGCTTCATGAACAGATGGCTGGCAATATACTTTCGCTCGTTGATAAAATGGTAATAAATCTTTGCGTTCCATCGAAGCATAAAAGATCATATTTAATGGAGGTCTGAGCTTGAATGCTAATTCAGGATCGACTCCAATCACAAAGAATGTAACATTATGCAACTGTCTTGCAGCTTCTATTAGTATCGGAATCCCTTTGATTTGTAATCGCTTATAATCGTTTGCTGAGGCAACTGTAAGTACAATGGGTTCTTTCTCTCCAACGGGTTTCCAGTAAGATGTATCAAAACCCGGAGCCAAGTATAGAATATTTTCACCATCATATTTAGCAAGATCGATAAGTTTCTGCCTCAAAGAATGATCACCGATTAAAATATAAGTTGCATTGCAAACTGCATAACGCACAAGTACCGACCTCCATCGAGATAACCAGATGCCGTAGTGTAAACTCTTATCCTTTGCCGCATCTACGCCTCCGATAACGAGAATCGATTTTATACCCAATATTTTCCCTGTGGCAACACCAATAAACGAGTACACCGAAGCAAACCAACAAAAAACAACGTCGACATTTATGACACGGAAAAGAATTTTTATCGCCGCCCAAATACCACTATCTATTTGTTTATTGACGATGAAATGTTTTTTCAATGTATCGAGATCATCTCGAATGAAAGGAGCATCAAACGTAGAAATGAATAGGATGGTTAAATTGAACCTCAGAAATTTTTCCTATCCTTTTTTTGTAATCTATCTTTGAGTATATCGACCGTCTGTGATGCTACGGCATCCCAATCGAATGTTTGCGCCCACAAATATGCATTCTTTGCGAGTTGATTTCTCAACGTTTTATCCTTTAAGAGGAGCAGCATTTTATCGGTAAGCTGAGGAATATTTCCATATTCATAAAGCAACCCTGTTTCTCCGTCCTTTATTGCATCTCGGAGTCCTGGAACATCGCTGCCTATTACCGTTGTACCACATGCATTCGACTCAATAACTGTTAATCCCCATCCTTCCTTTGAAGATGTGTTGACCATAAACCACACCTTTTGCAGCAATTTCACTTTTTCATTTTCATCAACGTAGCCCGTGAATTGAACCGAATCATTAATCCCAATATCTTTTGTAATATTTTCAAGAGTTTTCCGATAATCACCGTCTCCAATAATAACAAGCTTGATATTGGGGATTTTTTCTTTGATTGTTGCAAATGCTTTAAGGAGATGATCTATTGATTTATATTTTTTAAGTCGTCCAAAATATCCTATCAATGGTGTTGAGTTTTGGGCGGTAATTCCACGTCGATAAAGATTATGATCGACACAATTGTATGCGTAGGAAATTGATTTATCTTTAAAACCTTTCGATAACATTTCAGTACGTGTGCTGGGTGAAACAACCAACAACGGAATATTTTTCGCTCGAAGTATAGCGATACCTAATTTCTCCATCAGATAAACATATAATGCAAACGGAAAGGATGTTTCATTAAAAATACTCTTATCAAACAAATGATGAATGATACAAAATAACGGTTCACGAACATACACTGGCGTGAAAAAGGGGATTTTATTCATATCATCTATCACGATATCATAATGCTCTTTGCGAAATTGAATGCGATATCGAAAGGGAACTCTAAAGTTAAAAAAATATCTACCTCCCTCGCGGATTACACGTATGCCATCTATAATTTCTTCTCTTTGTGCTCCATTAAAGGACGAACAATATAGAGTAACTTGATGCCCCATCTTTACGATGCGTGAAAAGATTTGGTGAAAATGGACTTCCGCCCCTCCCCCAAGTGGATTTTTAATATCCTGCCAATTGAAAATGAGGATCTTCATAGAATAAACATGAAGGGCTTTGAATTAAATATGAATTTACGAATTTACTTTGCTTTATTCGTATCAGTAGTTGTTAATCCTTTCATTTTTTGTTCATATTCTTGAATACGAGCCGACAGACCCTGAATGTTAGGATAAAGTGCTGACACACGCCTCAGGATATCTATGGCAGAGGCGTAATCTTTTCGTCGGTCGTAAATTTCAACAAGTGACTGATATGGTAAGAGTGGATCTTCCTTATCTACCCGGTTTGAGTTGATCATATCCCAAGACATTTTTTCAATAATCTTAGCATACTTTTCACCGTTCTCTCGATCATCTAATTGATTAAACATTTGCATAATATAAGTGAGAACGCGCCATTCTTGTGTCTTGATAACATCAACCGGGATTATTTCCTCCATTTGTTTCATAATATTTTTTGCCTTGATCGAATCGTTCTTAATCCGCAACGCATATTCTGCCAATCGTATGAAATTTAAACGATAATTCATAACCATTCTTTGGACGTTCTCATCATAAAAAGTGTTCGGGTCGTTTAAATTTCTGAAAAGATATCCTGATTGTGGGGTCTTCGATGGTTTAACATCTTTAGCCAGCACATTGGCTGCCATTAGATCGAAGTCCATTCCCATATCGTTTTGTGGAATTTTAATGGGTTTAAATTTAAATGTTAATCCCTGCATCCAGAGGTATTGATCAAGTCCGATCTTTGAGTCGGGAGAGCATGTAGTAGCAAAGTGTATCGGGCGTTCCCAGCGATTTGCCATAATTATATCCCGTACCATAATATCTTGTACGCGGAGTACCCGGATATCATTTTGATATGGAATACCGCTCATTGTGAAAGAAATCTTACCCTGTTTGATTACGTTTGAATCAGCAAGCTGGAGTAGAGGTTGCTTTGGTTGATCAGTTGAGATAAATCTGTCAAAAGCTTCTTTTGAAACTGGAATATCTAATTGTCGTGGTTTCCAGGCATAGGGCGAGAGCCGCTCAATTTGTTGATCAGTAAATGAAATCGGGACCTTCTTCGCTCCATGAGGCATTTGATTTTTTAAAAGTTTGATGTACCATGATGTATTAACTAAGCTCAGGTTCACTATCCTGATATCTCGCCTAATTCCTTCAACATCTTGTAAGTACCAAAGCGGGAATGTATCGTTGTCACCATTTGTGAATAGTATTGCATCCTGATCACAACTTTGTAATAGATTATACGAATAATCCCAAGCAATATAACTTTTACTACGATCATGTTCGTGCCAATTTATTCTTAAGAGATTAACGGGTAATGCTAACATGCCTATAAATAGCATCCCGGAGGCAGTAGTTTTGAATATTCTATCTTGAGCGATTTGTTTCCGAATCAGATCGATCAAACCAATTAAACCTATCGAGATCCATAATGCAATTACAAAGTAAGCGCCAACATAAAAGTAGTCACGTTCACGTGGTTGAGGTTCTTGTTGATTTTGGTAGAGATCCAGAATTAAACCCATCGCCAAAAACATTAGTAAAAAAACGAGTGCTATTTTCCAGTCTTTTTTAAAATGATACCATAAACCAAACAAAGCAAGGAGGAGTGGAATACCCCAAGTCGGTTTCCAGCTAAAGCCTGCATCCTGCCAATCACCTTCCTGTCCTACAAAATTCCAGAACACATACCGAATGAACATATGATTGACTTGGTATCGCCAAAAGAAATCACCATCACTCGAGTAATTCACGCGAGTAGGTTTATGCATTTCTTCACGTGACCAGCGTCGTGGAAACAATTTTTCAACATAAGCTTGTTGGTCATTATTCCAGCTCTCCCCTTTTAATAACGGTGTATCACCATACTGCTCTCGACCAAGATAACTAACCAATCCGGCTATATCATAAGGAGCGTTTTCATTCATCGGAAGATTGTCAACATTCGCCCGCATGATTACCATCGTGTATGTTGTATAACCCAAAACAATTAATAAAAATGATAAACATGCAACCTGCAGCATTTTCTGTTTTGTTTTGTAAGCTCGATAAACGCCATAAGCAGCCGCAATTATCATCAGTGGAGGTAAGAATGGAAGAAATTCGCTTTTAATTCCTTTAAACTCACCATCGAGCATGGATGGTAAGAATTGAACTACACCCGGGTAAATAACAAAGAAAATAATAACTGCAACGATACCAAATTTAATAAATGTGTTACGGTTGAATTCGTACCGTCGAAAATATATCAACATCAAAACAGGAAAAATCGATAGCACAGCAAGCAAATGAACACCAACAGAAAGCCCAACCAGGTAAGCTATTAAAAGTATATATTTTTCATTGTGTGGTTCCTCTGAACGTTCCCACCAGCGCATGGCAAGCCAGATTATCAGTGCTACAAATAACATACTCAATCCATAGACTTCCGCTTCGATAGCATTATCCCAATAAGTAGTGGTAAATGCTAATGTCAGCGCACCGATCGCCGATGATCCAAAAACTATTAATTTATCAATTATGGACGAAAGTGATCCCCGAAAATGATTGATAACTTTTACGCCAATCAAATAGAGAAACATTACACTGACCGCACTCGAAATCGCTGATATTGCATGAACTCTGGCTGCCATATCCACGAAAATTGGGAAAAAAGATGCGATCCGCCCTATTAGAAGAAATAATGGGGCACCCGGGGGATGCGGTACTTGAAGTAGTACTGATGCTGCAATAAACTCTCCAACATCCCAAAAAACTACAGTTGTTGAAAGGGTTAAAAAATAAACGAGAGCGCTAAGAAAAAATACACTTAGAGCAACTATTCGGTTAATTTTTTTATCTGACATTCAATCCTCAAAAGGTTAACTTGAAAAAAAACGATGTGAGACTGTTGAAAAATAAGATAAAAGTCATGGTGAGCCTGTCGAACCATGACAATTTACTAAAATTTCACGTTTCGACAAGTAAACATAAGGCTTACAAGCTCAGCGTGACAGTTTTTATTAGAAAAAAAATAATTTTTCAGAAGTCTCATGCGTTTTTAATATAGAAGAAATATCAAACATTCCCAAAAATTACTTATGGAGAAACTTTAGCAATGAGTCGTTTTCCTATCTCGTCACAAAGTAAAAAACCTTTATCGGTTAATTTTAAAACTTGATTTTCAAGCGTGATTAAGTAACCCGAAACAAAATGCTTTAATGTTGTTTCAAATTCTTTGTAATAATCTCCACCAAATCTTAATTCTAATAACCGAAAATCTACCTCCCCTATTCGCAATCCCAGCATTATTGCTTCTTCCAACTGTTGTTTCTTATCTAATACTTCAGAGCCTTCAATTGGGAATTTGCCATTTTGAAGTTTGTTAGAATAGAAATATATATCTGAATAATTCCACCAACGTTTATTACCCCAAAATGAGTGTGCAGATGGACCAAAACCTAAATAATTTGAATGATTCCAGTAATTACAGTTATGTTTTGATTTGAATCCCGGTTTGGCAAAGTTCGAGACTTCATAATGTTCATACCCATTCTCCTGAAGATACTCCATAGTCAATTCATACATCGCCGCTTCATTATCAGTAGGCATAGGAATTATTTCTTTTTGATTCACCAAACGCCCCAACGGTGTTCCTTCTTCGATAGTGAGACTGTAAACAGAAATATGATCGGGATTAAAGTTTATTGCCCTGTCAAGATTCATCCGCCATGTTAGGAGAGATTGAGGCGGTATAGCAAATATCAAATCTAAGCTGAGATTTTCAAATCCACATGATCGGGCATCCTGAATAGTTTGGATAGCTTGTTCAACAGAATGAATCCTCGTTAAATATTTTAAATCCTCTGCATTGAACGATTGAACACCAATACTTATGCGATTGATTCCGGTTTCGCGATATAATTTTAATTTCTCTTCATTGACGGTTCCCGGGTTGACTTCGATAGTGATTTCAGCATCGGTTTGGATTGAAAACGTTTTTTTAAAGATATGCAGGATGTTAATGATATTTTGAGATTGAAGTAAAGAGGGAGTGCCACCTCCGAAATAGATAGTTTCAATTTCTTCCTTCTTACCATAATCAGCATACATTTCAATCTCTTTCGTAAGTGCATCAAGAAATATATCTTCGTTGTGTAAATCGCTAATAGAAAAAAAATCACAATAAATGCATTTTCTCTCACAGAAAGGAATATGAATATAAATACTTGCCAAAAGATTCGTCCAGGTTTTACGAGTTTCGTTTATCGTATGAAAGAACCGATTCGATCCCAGCGGATTGAATTAAAGTTTTCTGAAATATCTTGATCATACCTCTGTGGAGAGACCGACCAATAAATCATCATAGCTTTTCCAACAACATTTTCCTGATTTAAAAATCCCCAATAACGGCTATCGTAACTATGTTGAACATTATCACCTATAACAAATAGATAATCCTCCGTAATCAAATAATATTTTGCTGGAACATCGTCAATAAATCCGTTTCGAGGAACTACAATCGGTCCAAAATCCATCGAAACACTTTTTGATAACCAAGATGGAAAATTTATCTTTTTATTATTTACAAATACTTCATTCGCTATTACTGTTATTGTATCACCCGGTAATCCGATACAGCGTTTCAAAAAGTAAGATGGTGTTTCTGTAACGACAGGATTAATTTGAGGAAGCTCGAAAAGTAGTACATCTCCTCGTTCGATATTTTTTATCGCGGGAAATCGGAAAAATGGAAATGAAGCCAATTTTCTCCCATGTATCATTTTATTAATGAAGACATAATCACCTGGGAGAAGAGTCGGTTCCATGGAGAAAGTGGGTACACACACGGCGCCAATGAAGTATGTTTTGAGAATAATCGCAGAAGCGATGGTAACAAAAAATATTATGCCCGCATCTCTAAATGTTTTTTTTTGAAACAGCGTCATGATACAATTTTAATTAACTAGAGTACCTAACCGCTCCCATTTGATAGTAGGTAATTTTCTTCCCAAATCGAAAATGGAGATATCGGGGTCCCACGACATATAGACGATAAGTGGTGCTCCTATAATCGCCTCAACGGGAATAAATCCCCAAAATCTACTGTCGAGACTATTGTCCCGATTGTCACCCATACCGAAGACATAATCCTTTTCGACAGTGTAACTTGTTTCTTCGTTACCATCTATAAAGGTTTTCCCGTTCTTTAAAATAATTGTGTGATTTTCCCGACCGATGAAAGTATTCCATTGGAAAAAATTTTCATGCGTAAGCTGAATGACATCTCCTTTTTTCGGTACGACAATAGGACCATAGTTATCCTCGTTGAACGGGGCACTCTCAGGAAATATTCGTGGATCCTGTAGTCCTTGATGTTTTATATATGGTGAATTGAATTTCATATTTCGCGGAATAGGTGCTGGTTTTCCATTAACATATACAACACGATTTATTATCTGCAGTGTATCGCCTGGCAACGCCATACACCTCTTCAAGTAATAGGCAAATTGATGCGGCTGAACTTCTTCACGCATACCGGGGAACATAAAAACTATAACATCACCACGCTCAACCGACCAAAGCGCAGGAAGTTTAAATGCCGGTATCTTGATGTCTGTGAAAGGAATTGTTCTCGGTGTTGTTCCACCATAAAGAAATTTATTGACAAGCAGGAAATCACCGGTCATGATTTCGTTCTCCATCGACCCGGTTGGCACTTGGAACGAAGCAACGACAAAACTATTCAGGACGAGGAATGCCCCAAATACGATGGCGAATTCTTTTAGTGCGGCTTGTACTTTCGTTTTAAAACTTTTTTGAGATGATTTCAGTTCAGTTGGATGTGCGGGGTTTTTCATTATTTTACTCATATGATTATTATTTTTTCTTATTCTTTCATTGCAAGAACTGCTAAAAACGCTTCTTGTGGAATTTCGACTCTTCCGACTTGTTTCATACGTCTTTTGCCTTCCTTTTGTTTCTCTAACAGCTTTCTCTTCCGTGTGATGTCACCTCCATAACATTTAGCAATCACGTTTTTCCGCATTGCCGAAATGGTATCGCGTGCAATAACTTTACTACCGATTGCTGCTTGAATTACAACTTCAAACATTTGACGTGGGATCAGTTTCCGAAGTTTTGCACAAAGTTTTTTCCCCCACTCGAATGCTTTGTCCCGATGAACAATCGTCGAGAGCGCATCAACGGATTCGCCATTTAATAGAATATCCAATTTAACCAGATCAGATTCGCGATATTCGAGAAATTCGTAATCGAGTGATGCATAACCACGCGATGTAGATTTCAACTTGTCGTAAAAATCAAAAATAATTTCCGACAAAGGCAGCTCATATCTCAAATCTGCGCGGGTTGGATCAAGATACGTCGTGTTTTTATAAACTCCACGACGATCGGTGCATAACTTCATAATGTTTCCGATGTATTCAGCCGGTGTGATGATCTGAGCTTTAATGAACGGTTCCTCGACATGTTCAATATCGCCAAGCGTAGGCATAAGTGCTGGATTATCTACCAAAACAATCTCTCCATCCCGTTTTTCAACGCGGTATTCAACGTTTGGAACGGTTGTGATTAGCTCTTGCTTGTATTCACGCTCGAGCCGTTCCTGTACGATTTCCATGTGAAGTAATCCTAAGAAACCCGCACGAAATCCAAAACCAAGTGCAATAGATGTTTCGGGATCAAACACCAATGAAGCATCGTTCATTCGTAATTTTTCAAGCGAGTCTCGAAGCTCGGCAAAGTTATCTGCGTTAACAGGATAGAGTCCGGCAAATACCATCGGCTTTGCTTCTTTGTAGCCGGGGAGCGGACCTTCTGCCGATTTATCCGCGTTCGTTATTGTATCGCCAACTTTAGTGTCGTGCAATTCCTTCGCTCCCGGAATTAAATAACCCACATCACCGGCAGAAAGTTCTTTGGTTCGCACACGCTGCATCTCAAGTACACCAACTTCTTCTGCATCAAATATTTTATTCGTTGCAAAAAATTTTAGTTTATCCTTTTCCGCCAATGTTCCGTCGAATACTCGTATATAAACAACCGACCCGCGATAACCATCGAAAATCGAATCAAAAATTAATGCTTTCAGCGGTGCATCAGGATTACCTGTGGGAGGAGGAACTCGACTTACCACTGCTTCGAGAATTTCATCTACACCAATTTTCATTTTGGCGCTCGATAGAATGATATCTTCTTCTTTACAGCCAATCAAGTCGATGATTTGATGTTTTACTTGCTCAACCATCGCACTTGGAAGATCGATCTTGTTTACAACTGGAATGATTTCCAAGCCAGCATCTATTGCAAGATAAAGGTTACTTATTGTTTGTGCCTCCACACCTTGCGATGCATCAACCACGAGAATCGCTCCCTCACAAGCAGCGAGTGAACGTGATACTTCGTATGAAAAATCGACATGACCGGGTGTATCGATTAGATTTAGTGTATAGTTTTTATTGTCCTTTGTCTTATATTTCATTTGTATAGCATGCAGCTTGATAGTGATGCCTCGTTCTTGTTCAAGTTCCATGTCATCCAGCACCTGATTGAATTTCATCTCGCGCTCGGTAAGCGTTCCTGTGCGTTCAAGCAGGCGGTCGGCGATAGTCGACTTACCGTGATCAATGTGTGCGATTATACAAAAATTTCTGATATGTTCCATAGAGTCAATAACAGTAATCCCGCTCAACTAAGCGGGATTTTACATTTAAATATACCAAAAATTGAATGGAGTTGCAATTTTTGACTTTTATACCAACAAGTTTTATATTCTTGAATGATAAAACGAATTATCAGGTTTTTATTGATAATGTTTACTCGATATGCTTATGCTTAAATCAGATAATAAATGATAATTCAAAGAAAAATAATTACAGTTTATCCCGCTCGAAGAGCGGGACAATATTGTGTCTATGTAAAAGTTAAATGCCATTTGCAACTGTCAGGAAATAAAACCTTCAGATGAATGACTCAGCCAAATACTTCTTACCTTCACTTATCCGAGGGGTGTATAGATTTGATGAGCGATTATCGAGAATCAAAACAGATGAAGAAACCCAAAATTTCATAGAGACTAAGTTACGTTTCATGCCCGAGCAGTTCATAGAAATAGTAAAAGAAGCAGTCAACCTTGAAAATGTGACCTTTGACGAGGCAATTGCTGGCAAACTACTCACTGTCAACAGTCCTCGACTGCACACGCAGAACAAACGTCGGTACCAACACTATTTTGCATCGTACCGCTACTTCGAGAATCAAATTGAGCCTATAGAAGGTGAGCAGAATTACTTAGAGTCCGAGTTTGTGCGAAGCATTCTTTCCCCCATCCTATCTTCCGAAGGTTTACTAAAGTTTCAACCTCAGACCACCATTAAAGGGTTCATTGCTGATTTTACACTTGAAGCATCACACAAGTACGTATTCGAGGTAGATGGTTTTGGAAAGTTTGCAACGAGAGACTCGTTAGACAAGTTCTTGAGTCGCCAGAATGTTCTCGTACAAGACGGCTGGTCAGTTCTTAGATACAGTTATACTGACATCATCGAGAACACAGAGCGCACCCGAAGACAGGTATTGAATCTCCTCAAAACCGACGAAAAATTTCGCCCCTTCTTGCTTAACGATACTCAGAATTCCAATCGTCCTTCTCATGGTGGTCTCTTTGAACTTATTCACCGTCTGAAAGAACCAAAGCAACCAAGCTATGACATAATCGAATTGGTCAACGATTTCTTTCTCATTCAGGACTATTGTACAACTGTATTGACAGCTCAGCCACCCGAGTCGGCTGAAGTTATCTGGTTGGAAGATCGTTTGCCTTATCCGTTCCCTATTGTCGCTTTTGCTCTAACCGACCTTTACTATTCTCTCAACTGTGTCGAACAACTTTTCGAATTGCGCTTCAATCTAAGATCGCTCAAATTGACGTGCACACACTTCGACGACAAATATGCTCGACTACTTCACCCTTTGATAATAATTCAAGAACAAACAAAAGAAGCCACAGATAGTATCTCTATTAGCCCAGATAAACTTCTCACATTCTCAACTCCGATCACGTCGCCTTCGAGTCTGTTGCAGAACTAGTGTTGAGTGGTATGAATGTTGCAGATTAA
>CAYYIJ010000022.1:5203-27824 GCA_964471945.1 uncultured Chlorobiaceae bacterium | reverse complement strand
ATGCTGCCCTTGGATCGGAATCGACCGAGGGTGATATTTCATGCAATCGAGGCAGCGGATGCATTACGAGTGCATGATTTGGCAAAAGTTTTAAAAGTGTATCATCAATGAAATATTGTGAGATCGTTTCAAGTCTCTCACCTCGCTGTGTAAGCAGTTCTGGCTCGATTCTGGTACTGTACACAACATCGACTTCGGGAAGAATTTTCTTCAGATCACTCTCGAGCGTGAACCAGACATTATGCTTTGTCAGATAATCGAGAATGTCCTGCTTTATTTGAAATGAATGCGGTGCAATAAAATAAATTTTTACTCGCTCAAACTTTCCAAGAAGATATGCTAATGAACGGACAGTTCGTCCATCAGTAAGATTACCGACTAAAGCAACTTTCACACCTTCAATTGTTTTCACACCTTTGTAAATTGTGTATAAATCAAGAAGAGCTTGAGTCGGATGCTGCCCACCTTTTCCATCGCCGGCATTGACGATTGGTATACTTGATACTGTCGCTGCCCGCTGTGCGCCGCCTACCTCGTTATGCCTAAGCACAATTACATCGGCATAATGCCCGATAACACGAATAGTATCTTCGAGCGTTTCACCGGCAGCAACCGATGAAAACGTGTTTGCCCGTTCAGTTGCCAAAATTTTTCCACCTAAACGATGCATTGCAGATTCGAACGAAAAGCGTGTACGAGTTGAATGTTCGTAAAAAAGCGAAGCCATTATTTTATTGTTATAATCTTGCGTGCCGCCACGGATAAGAATTCGATCCATCTGATCTGCAAGCTCGAATAATTCAACGAGCATCGGTAGTGTGAACTGTTGAGATTCAATTACATGCTGTAATTTCATTGTTGTGTCCTTCCAATAATATGCGTTCCTGTTTTTCCTTTTATCGCATCGGCAAGATGTTCAGGATTAGTTATAACCACTTCTTTACCACCTGACTCAAGGAATTCGATAGCTGCTTCAATTTTTGGCTTCATGCTTCCCTCTAAAAAATGACCTTCATCGAGATACTTTTTTGCCTCGTCAAGACTAATCTTGTCGATTGCCATTTGGTCAGATTTCTTGAAGTTCAGATAAACTTTTTCAACTTCAGTTGATATAATAAAACGCTCGATGTTCAACTCAGTTGCCAATAAAGCAGACGCGCGGTCTTTATCAATTACCGCTTCAACACCTGTCATTGATCCATTTTCAAATGTTATTGGAATTCCACCCCCACCGGAAGCAATCACGATTATACCTCGCTCAAGACAATCTTTGATAATATCTTGCTCTATAACTTCGAGTGGTTTGGGCGAAGGCACAACGCGGCGATAACCACGCGCAGCATCTTCAATAATATTCCAATTTAGCTCATCCTGTTTTTTTTGTGCGATCTCCTTTGAATAAAAAGGTCCGATCGGTTTTGTCGGATTCTGAAAAGCTGGATCATGTTTATCAACTAATACTTGAGTTATCAAACTTACGACAGGGATTGAGATATTTCGTGAACGAAAAATTGATTGAAGCGATGTTTGAATTATGTACCCAATCTCTCCTTGCGTCATAGCAACACAAACATCGAGGGGTAATGTATAGGTTTGTGATGAACCAGCTTCCGATCGTAAAAGCTGTGAGCCGACTTGAGGTCCATTTCCGTGTGTGATAACAATTCGACAACCCTCCTCAGCTAAAACCGCAATTTGTTCAGCAGTCAAGTGTGCATTTGCAAATTGTTCTGGAATAGTACCTTTCTGACCCGCCCGTATTAGCGAGTTCCCCCCTATTGCAATAAGAACAGAATCCTTCAGATCAAACCCCCTTCATCAATTTCACCATTACTGCTTTCTGTGTGTGAAGCCGATTCTCTGCTTCATCAAACACAACCGAGTTCTTTGAATCCATCACTTCATCTGTTACCTCTTCACCACGATGAGCTGGTAGGCAGTGCATGAAGATTGCATCCGATTTTGCTAAAGAGAATAACTTCTTATTTACCTGATACGGTTTGAAGATCTTCAACCTTTGAGCCTTTTCTGCTTCTTGCCCCATACTTGCCCAGACATCTGTGTAAACAACATCAGCGTTTTTCATTGATTCTTTAGGATCGTGAACAATTTGGACTGTTGAACCAATTTTCTTTGCAGCAGCAGAAGCAGTTTTAAATACGTTTTTATCTGGCTCATATCCTTTGGGTGAGTTGGCAACGAAGTCCATTCCAACCTTAGAAGCAAAAAGCATAAGAGAATGACAAACATTGTTTCCATCACCGATGAACACGAATTTTTTCCCTGTAAAACTCCACATTTTTTCATGGACTGTTAGAAAATCTCCAAGTGCCTGACATGGATGTTCAAAATCCGTTAGTGCATTGATAACTGGTATTTTTACTGCTTCAGCTAAGTCGGTGCAAGTTTTATGGGCATAGGTACGAACGACAATGCCATCAACCCAACGCTCTAAATTTTTTCCTGTATCGTAAACTGATTCACGCTTGCCTAAACTAATATCACCTTGAGTCAGATAAATTGCGTGAGCGCCAAGCTGATAAATTCCAACATCGAAAGTTACATGAGTTCGGAGCGATTGTTTTTCAAAGATTGTTGCTACCGATTTTCCCTGCAAACTTTGGCGATAACTCTCAGGATATTTTTTAATATTCTTTGAGAGATCTATCAACTCAAATAGTTCATCTGTTGAGCAATCTGCAATACTTAAAAAATCTTTTTTCATAATTAACCTTTAATTTTCTTGAAAAAATTTATGAGAATATCGTTCAAATCTGGTTTGGCAATTTCATCCAGTTCATATCTTACACGAACTGACGGTTTATTGATTTTGATAATTCGCCGTAAATCAATCGGTGTTCCAATGATCACACTATCACAATCAACTTTATTGATAGTAGTTTCCAAATCTTTAATCTGTTTCCCACCATAACCCATTGCCGGAAGTAACGTCCCGATATTCGGATATTTAGCAAATGTTTCTGCGATTGAATTTACAACCCAAGGTCTTGGGTCAATTACTTGAAATGCACCATATTTACGGGCGGCTATAACCCCTGCCCCGTATGCCATTTCACCATGGGTGAGCGTTGGACCGTCTTCAACAACAAGCACTCGTTTACCGCGTATTATACTTTCATCTTCTACTGAGATTGGTGATGCAGCTTCTATGACAATTGCATTAGGATTGACTGCTCGAATATTTTTCCGAACGATGTCGATATTTTCTCTCGTTGCAGATTCAACCTTATTTATAACAATTACATCCGCGGCAAGAATATTTGACGCACCGGGGAAGTAAGACATTTCATGCCCAGGCCGATGCGGGTCGGCAACGGTAATAGTAAGGTCTGGCTGGTAGAACGACATATCATTATTCCCGCCATCCCATACAATTACATCAGCTTCTTGTTCTGCTTGACGGAGAATCGCTTCATAGTCAACACCTGCGTAAATAATCGTGCCGTTCACGATATGCGGCTCGTACTCTTCCATCTCCTCAACTGTACACTCAAATTTTACCAAATCATCAAGTGTTTTGTAGCGTTGAACTTTTTGTTTGACTAAATCTCCATACGGCATTGGATGACGGATTGCGACAACTTGCTTACCCATATCGCGAAGCAGCTTACATACTTTCCGGGAGGTTTGGCTCTTTCCCGCGCCTGTTCGGACAGCAACTACTGCAATTAGTGGCACTGTACTTTTTAACATTGTTGGTCGAGAACCAAGTACCTTAAAGTCAGCACCCGCTGCCATTACCTCAGATGCTTTTAGCATTATGTAATTGAATGAAACGTCTGAATAAGCGAACACGACTTCATCAATCTCATGTTTTTGTATTAGCTGCTTCAACTCAGACTCTGGATGGATAGGAATGCCGTTAGGATAAAGTTTCCCCGCAAGCTCAGCCGGATATTTTCGTCCTTCTATATTCGGAATTTGTGTTGCAGTGAATGCTATTACATCGTACAATTCGTTGTTGCGATATACTGTATTAAAATTATGAAAATCTCTACCTGCCGCTCCCATTATGATCACTTTTATACGTTTCATATATTAAACCTTTAAATAAAAAAAAGATGTTTTACACAGATTGAAGTGTAAATTTACGCTTTTTTCCGATGGTACACAAAAATTTGTGGACACATCCTTGGCAGTTTACTTCGATTCGAGGGAGCGATGAATTGCATCTAGGGCAAAGTTCAATGAAAGGATTTACTACTACAAACTTACATTGTAAACAAACTCGTTCTTCGGATTTTAATTGCTCTTCGAGTGTGATGTCTTTGTCCATTATTCAAGCTAATGTTTCTTATATAACAATCTGTGAAACGAGACCACCAATTGAAAAAGCGACTATCCAAGTACCAATCCAAATTATGACCCCTTCCTTAATTCCGCGCTCTTTCATCATCACCATTAAAGAAGCTATACAGGGAACGAAGAGTGTTATAGTTAAAAGGGCAACCGTAATTTGCATTGGTGCCAAGTGAAGTTGATATAATCCTGCAGCACCAAAATCACGTCTGACGACTCCCATGATGAACGCAGTTGCGGTATCAGGTGGTAATTGCAGCCAGTAAGTGGTTAGTGGACGCAAAGCATTTTGTGCGAACTCAAGAAATCCAGTAATTTGTGCGATACCAACAGCAAGCGCTCCTACAAAGAACCATCCCGCTGCTTCTTTCATGAAATGAAATGTACGCATTGTCGTCTTTCGAGCAATATTGGTGACCCTCGGAATACGCATAGATGGTAAATCAAGCAGCAGTGGTGCAGACTCACCTCTTAGTGATCTATTTAGTATAGTACCGATTGCAATTAAAACAATCATAATCGTAACTACGTAAATAATCATCGCACTGTATCCGGCACCTGCCATCAAGGCGGCAATAACAGCCATCTGAGCAGAGCATGGAATGACAAATTGCAATAAAGCGGTGGCGATAGTTTTTTCACGCTCTGAACTTAAAAGTCTTGTCGTTATGGTTGCAGAAGTAATACAACCGAATCCCAATATTAGAGGAATAACCGCTCGCCCATTCAATCCAATTTTACTTAATGTATAATCAACCATAGTTGCAAGTCGAGGCAAATAACCGCTGTCTTCCATCAATGATAAAGTAATATAAAACGATATAACAAGAGGAAGCAGTAAAAATAAAAGATAAGTCGTCGTCATTGTAATGACACCGAATTCGCCGACTAAAATCGTATTTAACCATGAAGATATAGGAACAATAGAATTAACAACATCTCGAATCCAGGGTTCCCATATCTCCTTACCTATTTGTTTCTCAGTAAGATTGACAACATCTTGGGCAACAAATTTTCCCACAAACAGATATGCAAGATAAAGGGCTGCAATTAATAATGGAATACCAGTCAATGGTCTAATTGCCCAACGACTAAAATATTCAGAGAATCTAATTTTCACCGAAGTATCTTTCAATACTTGATTGACGATATAATTCACGCGGTTGCGTCTACCGATATAAATTTCATCGCGTACCGTCCCCGGCGGTACACCGTGGCGCTTTGCAATATGTTCGTCTCCCTCAAGAATCAAAAGTCCCTCTGCCTGAGTGCCCACCATCTTCAACATCGAATGAAGATACTTGTGCATATCATCCCGTTGAGTCCCTTCGCGCGCTTTTGTAATTGCATCAGCTAATTTTTCAAAACCAATTTTCTTAATTGCAATAATGGGGATTACTTCTACGCCAAAAAACAGAGAAAGCTTTTCGATGTCTATTTCAATATTGTGTTTTTTAACATCATCCATAAAATTCAAAAACACGACAACCCTTTTTCCCATATCAATCAATTGCTGAGTGAGGAAAAGGTCTCTTTCTAAATGTGTTCCATCAACAACGTTTAAAATAATATCCGCTTCAAGTATCTCATCCCGGGCTACGCGTTCTTCATCATTGAAAGAAGACACGCCATAAACTCCGGGCGTATCATACACTTCATAATTATTATAACGACCTTTGACGATCTCTACGGTAGTTCCGGGATAATTCGAGACTTCAACATTCATTCCGCTCAGCTCATTGAAGATGAGTGATTTCCCAACATTAGGATTTCCTACTAAAACGATCTTCTTTTTATTCAGATCTCTTTCTAAAAAAGAAAGGTCGGAATGTTTGTGCTTTTCGAAATGATTTATATTTTCAGAATTACTTTCGCTCATACTCAATGTCTCTTGCCATCTAACACTTCGACTAAAATCTGTTTCGCCAATTGATGACCAACCGCTATATGCTGCCGATTTTTTTGAAGGATTATTGTGCCACCGGGTAAGTGCTCGTAACATTTTATTTTTTCACCTTCATGGATTCCTAAACGGACAAATTGAGCTTTAAGTACGCCGTGCGGTGTTGAAACAATTTTTAGAATTTGACCGGTCTTTACATCTATTAAATGAATAGTATTCTTGGATTTTTGCATATTTAAATATAACAAATTAACAAATGATATGGTTTTGCTAAATATTTTTTGTGGAAAGAGTTTTTTCTACCATCCCATCTCGTGGTATTGTTCTAACCCAACAACTAAAGTGTTTCAGTTCTTCCATTCGACATGACCATACTAATTCTCCATTCCAAACAGTCATGTCCGGACATCCATCGCACATGTTTTGAGAGCCATTGGGTAGAAAATCGACGGGTTGGATAATCATTATCGATTGATAGTGCAGTCCTTTAAAAAGCCGCAGCGGATTTGGGAAGACAGATGATAGATAATTCTTTGTAATGTTTCTCACACCTTTATCGAACGGTGAAAGTAAAAGCATAGAGCGACCCTTGCGCGTCAGACTCGGTTTCTCATAAGCTAAATATTTTCCCGTTCCTAAATGATGAAACGTCTGCATAATTTCCATGAACTTCGGACCAGTATAGCCGTAGATTTTTTCTTTTGAACCAATGCGACCTGTGAGTAACCATTTGAAGGAATCAGGTTGCTCGGTACCGTTTAGATAAGCAGATGGTGAAAAGTCAGGGAAGCGTTTTTGAATTTCCGTAACCACCTCAGAAGATTTTAGATCAACTTTCTTTTCTTTCGTATCGGAATATACAAGAACGTTCATATCTATTTTTTTAGCACCAGCATACCAATCGAAAGGCAGGTTGGGTACAGCCAAGCGGAAAATTATAAATACCATCACTTGCACTTTATCGATATTCTTCCCAGCCCAGTCAACCATCTCGGGTACATATTGGAGCGTATCTTCATAAACGGTCGAGTTAAAGGAGCATGAAATATTTCCGACTTCAGCAAGCATCTCTGCATACTGGAATCGCAATTCATTTAATTCAATTTCACTCTTATCTTTCCACTTAGGTCTTCCTTGTTTGCTGTCGATATGAAATGTAAATCCATACACTCCCACTTTTTTCAGTTCACGCAGCAATTCCATGGTGAGAGTATTACCGTTAGTATTAATAATCGGCTTTACTCCTTTTTCTGCAATTATCTTTACAATCTCTACAATCTGAGGATGCATTAGTGGATCTCCGCCAGCGATGGAAATACCATCAGCAATTCGCAAACGTTCGAAAGTTTCAAGTTCATCCCGGATTTCATCAAGTGATTTATGGCTGTTGGGAACATTTTCACGATAACAACCGTCACAAGCTAAATTACATGCAGAGGTAGGTTCAAGCCATGAAATAGCGTTATCAGATAAATTCCATGGCAAACGGTACAATTCACGATGATTGAGAATATTGTTACTATCCACAAAGCAATCCTCTTATTAATAACGTCTATTCTATAATCGGTCTAAAGCTTTCGCTAAGTCACGAATAATATCACTCGGTTTTTCTAAACCAATCGAAAGTCGAATCCCTCCCGGGTCTAAGCCACTCATTATTTGCTCACTAAGAGGAATAGCAGAATGTGTCATTGAACTGGGGTGTTCGATTAATGTGCGAATGTGACCTAAACTTACAGCAAGTGTAATGGAATAAGCATTCTTAGCTACATAGTTAATAAACTTTACTCCTCGATTATGGCGGGCTTTTGGTGTTTTCCCTTTCAATGCGAAATAGAGAAGACTACCCGGTGCAAACTTGCCATCATAGTCACGCATTTGTTTTTGTGCTAACTCGTATTGTGGAAAAGATTTCAAACCCGGGTAACTCACAAATGCAACATGCGGGTCGCTTTCTAAAAAAGAAGCAATTGCATGAGCGCTTATCATCTGTTGACGCATCCGAACCGGCAAACTTGGCAAACCATAAACTAAAATGGGCCATGCACTCTTTGCAGCAAGTGCGCCACCAAAGTCTTTACGGTAAAGAAGTAGAATATCGTATGCCCATTTCGGTCCAACAACTACTCCACCCATATCAGTACCAAAACCACAAATGTTTTTTGTTAAAGATGAAATTACGAAATCTACACCGAACTCTAAAGGGCGTTGACAATAGGGACTTGCAAACGTATTATCAAGGATAACAAAAATTTTCCGTTCTTTAGAACGTTTCTTGTTAGCTTTCTTCACTTCATCAACAATAGCTCGAACATCAATTAATTCGAGTGTCGGATTCACTGGTGTCTCAAAATAAATAACACGTGTTTTAGGGTTGATATATCGACGCATGTTTTTGAAATCTTTAAGATCGATTAACTTCGTTAAAATATTATAACGTGGATACCAATTTGTCAATAGCGAGTATGTACAGCCATAAAGAAGATTATGGGCAATAATTTCATCACCTGTTCCGGTAACGCAACCTAATGCAGCAGATACCGCTGCCATCCCGGTTGAAAAAGTAACGGCAACATCACCTTTTTCAGCAACAGCAAGATTTTCTTCAAGAACTTCTTTATTGGGTTCACCAAGCCGGTCGTAAATATAAATCGGTGCCCGAGATGCAATGGAGGCATCGTCTGTATGATGGGCAAATTCAGCAAATCCTAAAGCGCCACGTTTAGCAGATTCAAGACGAAACGTGCTTGAAGATGAAATAGGCGGGACTACATGATGACTAAAATCCCATTTTTTAGTTATCGATTTACCATGGATGAGACCTGTTTCAAGTGAATGTTGTGATTGGATCTTTTTCTTCTTCATATCTCTTTCCTAATTTTTCATTTGAAATTTCATCTATATTATTGTATAAAATTTGATCTTGTTTGAATAAGAGGCGCATTTGTACACACGTCCGTGATATTTCTCTTAAACGTTTTAATACACCTGCATGAGACCATATCTGTGCAAAATTATAATTGTTTTCTCTCATATCGCCAACTTCTTTACAAATACCGCTGCACACATAAACTTTCCCATCTTCAGATATAAATCCGAATGTACGCCCAGCCATGCAAAAATGTATCCAACTGGGGTGTTCGTCCCGTGAATGATCAAATTCGAATTGAGCATCATTGGGAAATGTCGAATAGCGAATACAATGTGGAGAAAAATACATGTCGTTTGGCAACAGCGATTTCATCTCCGAAATATTTCCAATGAATTCATCTAATGAATATATCTTATCCTCATTGATTAATATCTCAGGTACATCTTGATCGAATCTTAGGTGGCAGTATAATCCATTTGCATTGTTTCGAAACGCGTAATCAAGGTTGAATGCAAGTTTTCGTAAATCTGGGTGCGAAACGCGACAGCTCAGATGTATCTCATAATCATAATCCCCAAGACTTTGGATTGCTTTCTCCAACCTTAAATAATTTTCTGTGTTCTTAAAACGGGTTTCTATATTTTCCGCTACGCAGTTATCAATGATAATGCGGAAAACACGTGGACCATAGATTCGATAAACTTTTAAAAGCTCTTCAGTAAGTTCTTCGGGTCGTATTTCAACGATCATCTTGAGTCCCAGAGCGTTACCATACCCTACGATATCAAATAAATCAGATCGGTTCGATAAATTTGAACCTGTAAAAATTACAATTGGCTTAGACAGCCGAGCTATACTATCGATAATTAAAAGGCATTCATGCTGGGAAAGTAATGCGGTATTGTTTGTGGGAAACTTCTCACATTGAGTTAATCGCCATACAATTATTCGAGGGCGAAAGTTGTTGTGATTATCTTCGATGCGCTGATGCATCTAAATCTCTGATAATTATTAATAGCTCAAGTTGTGAATCCATCCTGAATTTGTCCAAGCACTTCAAACTTCGATTTCATTAATGTCTTGACCTCTTCAAGCAAGCGGATTGACTTCTGTCTCTGTATAATCAATTCATTCAACATTACTTTGACGTCTGGATAATCACACTCATCCCGCAGAGAATCGTATTGCAGAATTGCTTCCTTCTCGCGAAGTGCGGCAATTTCTAACGCTGTACAAAATTCTTTACAACCATGCACACATTTTGGATCTTGTTTCATAATATTCTCTATTAAGCTTGTGGAGTTATTGTTTCAATTACTAATTTTTCACCGCGCTCAAGCGCTTCTTGATTTATTTTCAACATATGATGATATCGTTCTGGGAAAACTTTTGGTAGTACTTTTACTACCGCTCCAATATTTACAACCTGACATATACTCAGAAATGCACCCAACATTATCATGTTGCGAACTTTCAAATTGTTTAGCTTCAGCACCTCTGATTCGATATCTACAGGTGCTATCGTTATATCAGTTCGTGTTGGCGGGACAACAATATTACCGATATCGTAGATAAGAATCCCATTAGGTTTCACGGACTTCTCGAACTTATCAACCGATGGTTGATTCATAGCAACTAATGCATCAAACTTTGAAACGATCGGGGAGCTTATTCGCTTATCAGCGACGATCACAATGCAATTAGCAGTACCACCACGCATTTCCGGCCCGTATGAAGGATACCATGTAACTTCTTTTCCCGCAATCAAACTTGCATAAGCTAAAGTTGAGCCCATCGATAACACGCCTTGTCCTCCGAATCCAGCAAATAAAATTTCATGCGTCATTATTTATTCTCCTTTTTCTCGGTAACAATTGGAGCAGGTTTTTTCTCGATAAGTTTTCCATCGACTTTTATATCACCCAATGGATAAAATGGAAACATATTTTCTTCTATCCATTTATTTGTTTCAAGGGGTGTCATTTTCCATCCAGAGGGACAATTTGAGACAATTTCTATCAAGCATGTCCCTTTCTTTTCCGTTTGATATTTAAAAGCTCTTTCCACAGCTTTTTTAAAGTGCCGAACCGATACCGGTGTATGAACCGCCTGGCGTGTTACATAGTAAGTACCCGGCAGTGATGCAACAACTTCGGTAATTTTAAACGGATATCCTTGTGTATGTATCTGCCTTCCTTCGGGAGTTGTGCTGGTTACCATTCCAACTAAAGAAGTGGGAGCCATTTGTCCACCGGTCATACCGTAGATTGCATTATTAATAAAAATGATAAGGAAATTTTCACCGCGGTTACATGAGTGGATTGTTTCAGCGGTTCCGATAGCAGCGAGGTCACCATCGCCTTGGTAGGTGAACACAAGTGTATCAGGCAGCACACGCTTGATTCCAGTTGCTACAGCAGTTGCCCTGCCGTGGGCAGCCTCCTGCATGTCTATATTCATATAATGATACGCAAGAACTGAGCAACCAACAGGTGCTACACCAATTGTTTTATCTTGAATACTCATCTCCTGAATTACTTCCATTAAAACTTTGTGTATTACACCGTGCCCGCATCCGGGGCAATAGTGCATTCTAACATCGGTAAGTGTATCTGGTTTTTGCCAGACTACTTCCATTCCATCTAAACAAATTTGAACTTCTTGCATTACACTTTCTCCTTCACATTAACAGCTCTCATCAGCTTCTGGAGCGCTTGAATAATTTCTTCTGGGGTCGGGATTATTCCACCCATGCGTCCATAAAAATTAACTGGAATTTTTCCATTAACACCGAGGCGAACATCCTCGACCATTTGCCCTGCATTCATTTCAACATCGAGGATGCCTTTCACTTGGTCAGCTAACTTGCTCAAAATATCATACGGGAATGGATAAAGAGTAATCGGGCGTAAAAGGCCGACCTTTAATCCTTGCTGCCGTGCAATCTCAACAACACGTTGACAGATACGTGCTGTCAATCCGAACGCAATCAGGAGATATTCGGCATCTTCAGTCGAAATCAGCTCATAACGAACTTCATTTTTTTCTATCTTCCGATATTTTTCTTGAAGTCGGAAATTTATTTTTTCCATTTCTTCTGAATGGATATGAAGTGAGGTAATCACGTTTGGCGGACGGTCGGAAGTTTTGCCTGTTGTTGCCCATGGCCTGGGAATCTTGTGTTGTTTGAGATCATAATCGGGGAAAACTACCTTTTCCATCATTTGACCAAGCGCACCATCGGCAAGAATCAAAACGGGATTGCGATATTTATCGGCAATATCAAAACCGAAATAAACAAAATCAGACATCTCTTGAACGCTTGCAGGTGCAAGTACGATGAGATGATAATCACCATGGCCACCACCTTTCACTGCTTGTAAGTAATCACCCTGCGATGGCTGGATCGTCCCGAGCCCGGGACCGCCACGGCTAATATTTATGAGTAAACATGGCAGTTCTGCCGCAGCGATGTATGATAAACCTTCTTGCATTAAACTTATACCAGGACCTGAAGAAGAACTCATTACACGCGCACCTGCACCCGCCGCACCATAAATCATGTTGATTGCTGCGATTTCACTCTCAACCTGCATTATTATTGTGCCGCGCTTGCGCCCCTGATCTGAAAGATATTCAATAATTTCAGATTGCGGTGTTATAGGATAACCAAAGTAGGCATCACACCCCGCTCGAATCGCTGCTTCGGCAGCGGCTTCATTTCCTTTCATCAAACGCATTTCACTCATACATCAACCCCTCCATTCGGGACTGAGCTATCTACTGTAACTCTTATATCTTGTTTTACTTTCGAAATCACAGCGACTGGTTCTTTAATTTTTTTCTTGCTCTCTCGATAAACTGTTATGACTGCATCGGGGCATACTAATGCACAATTGATACAACCAGTGCAGTTATCTTTTACAAGAACAGCATAGTGATAACCTTTATTGTTTATTTCTTTCGACATTTCAAGACTATCTTGAGGGCAAGATTCAACACAAAGCTCGCAACCCTTGCAAGTCTCGATGTCAATCTTTACAGTTCCACGTATTGCCATTAAATTTCCTTTTCTTAATTATTCAATATTAATTTTCTAATCAGATAACTGAGCATCTTGAACTGCCATTGCAGTGATGTTTACAATATCTGTTACATCATTACCCGGAATTAGAAGATAGACTGGTTTCTGAATTCCCATCAGAATTGGACCAACCGCCGTTGCACCACCAAGTCGAGCTAACAATTTATATGCAATGTTCGCCGATGTTAAACCCGGACAGATGAGAACATTCGCCCCACCTTTTAGTGTGCTAAAGGGATATATCTCATTGATAATTTCCGGAACAACAGCCGTATCGGCTTGCATTTCTCCATCGATCATTAGTTTAGGCATACGCTGTTTTACTATCTCGACAGCTTTCCGAATTTTATCAGACATAGGATGATGCGTGCTACCAAAATTACTGAACGACAACATAGCTATCCTCGGCTCAACATCGTACTGTCGAACTTTCTCAGCAGTTAGCATTGCAATTTGTGCAAGCTGTTCAGAGTCTGGATCGATGTTAACTGTTGCATCAGCAATAAAGATAATCTCATTTTTAAAAATCATCATGTACAAACCTGCGACCACATCTGTTCCATCTTTATGACCAATAATTTGTAGTGCCGGGCGAACAGTATCGGGATAATGCTGTGTCAATCCGGAAATCAAGCCGTCAGCATCGCCTTCACGAACCATCATCATCCCGTAGTAATTGTTTATCTTCAACAATCGTACCGCATCGAAATGAGTTATACCTTTCCGTTTTCGGTATTCATAAAATTTGGCAACGTAATCTTTATACTTTTTAGAGTTGATAGGATTTATGACTTCGATCCCTTCAAGGTCAGCGTTAATTTCCTTGGCTTTCTGTTTAATTATATCCAGGTCACCTAAAAGAATCGGGTGTGCAATCTTTTCATCGAGTATTATTTGTGCTGCACGGAGAATTTTTATTTCTTCACCTTCAGGAAATACAATCTTCTTTGGAGATTTTCTTGCTTGATGAATGAATACCCTCATCACTTCACGAGATTTTCCAAGCCGTGCTTCTAATTGATCTTTATATTCTTCAAAGTCTTTTATTTGAATTCGTGCAACACCAGTTTCCATAGCCGCTCTGGCAACTGCCGGTGCTTCCCATAATAAAACACGCGGATCAAGCGGCTTGGGAATGATGTATTCCTTTCCAAATTCGATTTTCTTCCCGCCATAAGCACGGATAACAGAATCGGGGACATCTTCCTTTGCGAGCTTTGCGAGAGACATCGCTGCCGCAACTTTCATTTCGTCATTGATTTGTTTTGCGCGAACATCTAATGCACCGCGAAAGATAAACGGAAAACCGAGAACATTGTTTACTTGATTCGGATAGTCGGAACGACCAGTTCCCATAATGATATCGCTGCGAGCAGCCACTGCATCAGGATATGTTATTTCAGGATCCGGATTTGCCATTGCAAAAACAATTGGCTTATCTGCCATTGATTTTACCATTTCTTTGGTAACAAGGTCTTTCACGGATACACCGCAGAATACATCTGCATCCTTCATCGCATCCTCCAGTGTGCGGTCTTTCGTATCAACGGCAAAGTACTCTTTATACTTGTTCATACCTTCTTTCCGACCAAGGTAAACAACACCTTTTGTATCTACTAATCGAATATTGCTGTGTTTTACTCCAAGTGTTTCATAAAATTTTGCACATGCTATCCCCGATGCGCCTGCCCCGCTGAATACAACCTTTATCTGATCGATTTTCTTTCCAACAATGTCCAGAGCATTCAATAATGCCGCACCACTGATGATTGCTGTCCCATGTTGATCATCGTGGAAAACAGGGATACTCATAATCTTTTTAAGCTCTTCTTCGATCTCGAAACATTCGGGCGCTTTAATATCTTCAAGATTGATTCCACCGAATGTCGGTTCTAACAGCTTAACAGCTTTTATAATTTCCTTCGGATCATGAGAATCTATTTCAATGTCAAACACATCCACGTCGGCAAACTTCTTAAAGAGTACACCCTTACCTTCCATGACCGGTTTGCCGGCAAGTGCTCCGATATCACCTAACCCCAATACCGCCGTCCCATTGCTTAGAACCGCTACTAAGTTACCTTTTGCGGTATAGAGAAAAGCATCATCTGGATTCTTTTCGATTTCTAAGCATGGTTCAGCAACACCCGGCGAATATGCAAGCGATAGATCTCGCTGTGTTGCACATGGTTTTGTAGGTATAACTTCAATTTTTCCCCGACGACCTTGCGAATGGTAATCGAGTGAATCTTGTTTCTTAATCATTCATAAATCTCCTATATATACCTATCTTAAAATCTTATGTTCAAACGAATATTTTTCAAGTTCTTCACGAAATTTGGGATGTGCAATATCAATCAACGCTCTTGCTCGTTGACGAATGTTCTTGCCGTGAAGTTCAGCAATACCATATTCAGTAACAATATAATGAACATCACCTCTTGATGTAACAACGCCGGCACCTCGTTTTAAATTGGCAACGATTCGTGAGACCGTATTTTTTTTTGCTGTAGAAGGCAGTGCGATGATTGGTTTTCCACCTTTTGAATATGCCGCACCGCGAATGAAATCTAATTGGCCACCGAAACCACTGTAAATTTTTGTTCCAATTGAATCAGAACACACTTGACCAGTTATATCAACTTCGATGGCTGAATTGATAGCTACCATTTTATCATTCTGTGCGATAATGAACGGATCGTTTGTATAATCGCACGGATGAACTTCGAATAACGGATTGTTATCGACAAATGAATATAATTGTTTAGAGCCAAAAATGAACGTTGCTATTATCTTTCCTCGATGAATCGTTTTTTTTGCGTTTGTAATAATTCCAGCTTCGACAAGTTTCACTATACCGTCAGAGACCATTTCGGTATGAACACCAAGATCATGTTTGTCCATCAACGATTGCAGAACCGCATCAGGAATTCCACCAATACCGAGCTGTAGAGTAGAATTATCCTCGACAAGAGAAGCGACATGTTTACCAATTTTTGATTCAACTTCTGTCGGTAATTTTCGGGGTAACTCGGGCAAGTCGCTTGAAATTTCAACAAAATTATGAAAACGCGAAACATGGATGAAAGAATCACCCAATGTGCGAGGCATGTTTTCGTTCACCTGTGCGATAACATATTTCGCACTCTCGGCGGCAGCTTTTGTTGTTAAACTTTCAACACCGAAGCTCATGAATCCATGCTCATCCGGAGGTGAAACCTGAACAATTGCAACATCGAGAGATATAATTTTCTTTGCAAACAATGCAGGAATTTCAAAGAGGAACACCGGCACATAATCTGAGCGCCCTTCATTAATCGCTTGTCTGTCTGCTGGTCCGACAAAAAGTGAATTATGACGAAAATGACCTTCCATCCCCGGTTCTGAGAATGGATCATTTCCGACAAGCAAAACATGGTTGATTTCTACATTCTGAAGTTCATTCTTTCGCGCTGCGAGCGCCTCCAGTAGTGCAAAAGGAGTAGCTGCGTTACCACTGATGAATATTTTATCGTTACTTTTAACAACAGAAACAGCTTTTTCAGGTGTTGTAAGTTTATCTTTATATTGATATACCCAATTCATAATTTTCTAATAACCAGTAATCAAATGCTGATAAGAGAAAAAATATCATGCGAACTTAACCCAAAACGTCGTGCGATTCCTTCCTTCGTGATTACACCACAATAAGTACATACACCCGCGGCGAGTCCCTTATTCACTTTCAAGGCACTGACAATTCCTAATTGTGTCATCTCTAAAAGATAGGGAAGCAATGCATTCGTCAAGCCATAAGTTGCACTGCGGGCAACATTTGCCGGCATATTCGGAACACAATAATGAATAACATTATGCAAAATATAAGTTGGATTCTCTAATGTAGTTAATCGGCTTGTGGCAATACATCCTCCCTGATCGATCGAAACATCAATAATGATCGAGCCAGGTTTCATCATCTTCACCATATCTTCTGTAATCACATGAGGCGCACGCTCTGCTTTTATCAGAACCGCCCCGATGACCACATCTGCAAATTGAATTGCTTTCTTAATATTATATTCATTTGCTATAGCAGTTACGATCCGATAATTAAATTGATTTGCAAGCGTACGAATTCGCCGCAGATCTTTGTCAAGAACTATTACTTCGGCACCAAGATTATATGCAATTCTTGCCGCGGTTTGTCCAACTGTCCCAGCACCAATAATTAGAACTGTAGCTGGTGGAATTCCAGTAATACCACCCATCACAATTCCTCGACCGTTCGCGCTGCTCTCAAGGAATCGTGCTGCTACCTGAGTCGCCATCAATCCTGCAATCTCGCTCATCAGTTGAAGAACAGGAAGATCACCATTTTGGTCTTCTATCAGCTCGTACCCGATTGCACATATGTTTTTTTCCAACAGAAGCTCAATAACTTTCTGTTTTGCTACCGATAGATGAAGTGCAGATAACAACGTTTGAGAATCAATCAACTTTTCACATTCTTCAAGTGTTGGTGGAGAAATTTTTAAAACAATCTCGGACCGACCGAATATTTCATCGTTTGAATAAACAATCATTGCTCCAACTTTTTCATATTGATCGTTTGAAAAATGCGCGGCTATTCCAGCATCTTTTTCGATGTAGACATGGTTCCCCTCGCTCACAAGTGTTTGTACACCAGCGGGTGTTAACGCTATACGTCTTTCGTGAGCAGGATTCTCTTTTAATATACCGATGTTCATGTTGCTCTAAAGTTTTATTAATAAACAAGAAAACCAGTGATTATACTATAAGAAATGTCAATTTGTATGCCAGATAAAAAACTATATTGATATTAATTAAACACTTAAAACCTCTCACATTTGAGAATCTAAATTTCAGAGGTTGTCACAGGTGATAAGCAACGGATAATGGACCAACGCTCCAATAAATCTATTTATAAATATCTAACAGCAAGTGTTTTTCAGTTTGTCTAACTCCTCTTTTGTGTAGTCTACAAACTTATTATGCTTATCTACAATAATGATTTTGGGTTTGAGAGGTTTAGTTGAAATCTGGAATGTCATAATAATAATTTCATCTCCCTTTTTAATGAGATGGGCAGCAGCTCCATTCATACAAATCTTACCAGAGTTTTTCTTTCCTTTAATTACGTACGTTTCCAACCTATTACCATTTACATTATCCACGACCAATACTTTTTCGTACTCAGCAATATCTACTTTTTTCATCAAAGCTTCATCGATGGTGATTGATCCAACGTATTTCAAGTTTGCTTCTGTGACAGTCGCATTATGTATTTTAGATTTTAAATATGTTCTCATATTAACCCAATAATTATATGCTTTAAAAATATACTGAAAACCGAGTGAAAGAACAAAACAGAGAAGTTAGAAAAGAAATGTTTATTCCATTATGTATCTCATTTATGAGAATCTTCACACAAATCGGTTTTCATACTTGATATTAATAATATCTACGCATAAGAATATCCGATATACATAACATTATTCGATTAAGGAAAAGGAATAATATATTTATTTCTCTATTTAACTTTGGAATAGAGATTGCTATTTTAATTTTGTTTTGCTATAATTAGGTGTTGAAAACGTGCAAATTGTTTGGAGGTTGATACGATGCATTGATGGAAAGATTCTGGTCTGACAATTCTGAGTAATCATTGTTATAAAAATTTTAATAAGGAAGCACATGAATCCAGAAAGTATTCTACCCATAGTAGATAAATATAAAAACCGTCGGGGCGGATTGATCTCGATTCTCGAAGAAATCCAATCTAAGTACGGTTATCTTCCAGAGGATGTGTTAAGAACCGTTGCAGATAAAACGGATCTCAATATTGTCGATATATATGGTGTTGCAACATTTTATCGTGCCTTCAGATTAAAACCAAGGGGAAAACATCTGACTTCGGTTTGCCTGGGAACAGCATGTCACGTTAGAGGTGGACCAGCAGTTGTTGAGGAATTTGAAAAAGATTTAAAAATAAAAAGCGATGGAGCAACAACAACTGATGGCGAATTTACACTCGAAACTGTTCGATGCTTGGGTGCATGTGCAATAGCTCCTGTAGTTGTTATAGATGGTCATTACTTTCCCCATGTCAACACAAATCAAATCAAAGATATAATTCATCAAACCCGGGAGGGTTTAGATAAAGTTGAGATTACAAAGGATGAAAGAGTTTTCCCACTCAAAGTTAATTGCTCACGCTGTAACCACAGTTTAATGGATACAGAGCATTTTATTGATGGCCATCCCTCAATTAAAGTTACTCTGTCCTACGGACAAGAACACGGATGGGTTAGATTGTCATCTCTTTATGGAAGTTACACGATAGAAACAGGTGACGAAATTCCTACCGACACGATAGTTCATTTCTTTTGTCCACATTGTAATTCTGAATTAATCGGTGCTTCAAATTGTACCGTATGTAGCGCATCTATGATTCCAATGATTGTTCAGGGTGGTGGAATTGTTCAGATATGTGCAAGACGCGGCTGCAAGAGTCATATGTTAGATCTCGAAGATAAAACCTTATAATATTGATAGGAACACAAAATATGGAAAAACAAAAATTATCTTCTATCGAGTCATTAAAGGAATTAAAAGGTAAACTCATTTCAGAAAGGAATGACCTATTCCCCACCATTGTAATCTCTGCTGGTACATGTGGTCAAGCAAGTGGAGCTAATGACCTGATCCGTATAACAAAAAAAGAAATAATTGCGAATGGTTTAACAGGGAAAATTCATCTCCGTGTAACAGGTTGCCATGGCTATTGCCAGATGGAACCATCTGTCTTGATCAAACCATACGAGACCTTCTATCCAAGACTTGATATAATAGCAATGAAAAGAATAGTTGAGGCAGTTTCTAAGGGAAAGAAGATTGAAGAGTTGTTTTATAAAGATCCAGCTACCGGAAAACGAATTGAAAGACAAAACGATCTTCCATTTTTTAAAAAACAAGAACGCTCAATTCTTTCACGCAATGAAAATATTGATCCCATTCGAATCAATAATTACATTGAACAAGATGGATACTCAGCATTGGCAAAGATATTAGAAAAATCAAATCCACTGTGGATAATCGAAGAAGTAAAAACATCAGGATTACGTGGACGCGGAGGAGCAGGTTTCCCAACAGGATTGAAATGGGAATTTCTTGCAAAGCAGAAGAGTGATCGAGGTAAGTATCTCGTTTGTAACGCGGACGAAGGTGATCCAGGTGCGTACATGGATAGAAGCGTTTTAGAAGGAAATCCTCACAGCATCATCGAAGGTATGATTATCGGAGCTTATGCAACAGGAGCAACCGAAGGGATTGTATATGTTCGCGCAGAATATCCTCTCGCAATAAAACATCTCTTAATAGCTTTAAGACAAGCACGCGAACTCGGTGTTCTCGGTAATAATATATTAGGTACAAATTTCTCGTTCGATATCAATGTAGTTAAGGGTGCAGGTGCATTCGTTTGCGGTGAAGAAACTGCATTAATGTGCTCAATCGAAGGTAAAATGGGCGAGCCAAGACAACGACCACCGTTCCCGGTACAAAAAGGTATAGATGGAAAACCGACTGCGATAAATAATGTCGAAACATGGGCTAATATTCCAATAATTATAAATCAAGGCGGTGAAGAATTTTCCAAAATCGGTACAAAGAAAAATTCCGGAACAAAGATTTTCAGTCTCGTTGGAAAAGTAAAAGACACTGGTCTCGTAGAAATTCCAATGGGTGTTACAATCAACACAATTGTAAATGACATCGGCGGCGGTCCAGTCGGTAAAGCAAAAATCAAAGCCGTTCAAACTGGAGGACCTTCAGGTGGATGTATTCCCGCGAAAATGTTTGATCTCCCGATCGATTATGATAGTTTGACTGCTGCTGGCTCGATTATGGGCTCTGGTGGAATGATAGTCATGGACGATAACACTTGCATGGTCGATGTTGCAAAATATTTTATGAACTTTTTGAAAGATGAATCTTGCGGAAAGTGTTTTACATGCCGTAAAGGCACTCAACGCATGTACGAAATCCTCGAAGATATTTCAGAAGGAAAAGGCACAGATGGTCATCTGAAGCTCCTTGCAGAATTAGCCGAAACAGTAAAAGATACTTCGATGTGCGGACTTGGTCAATCAGCACCCAACCCTGTTCTAAGCACACTTCGATATTTTATCAACGAATACAAACGGCACATTCACGACAAACGATGTGATGCTTTTGTTTGTAAAGGAATTGTTGGTGCACCTTGTGCATCTGCCTGTCCGATTGGAACTGAAGCATGGAGGTATATAGCACACATCCAACGAGGTGAATACGAAGAAGCATATCGAGTTATTCGAGAAGCAAATCCATTCCCATCGGTTTGTGCTCGTGTTTGTAACCATCCGTGTGAAGACCGCTGCAAAGCAGGAACACAAGGTGGTGACCCGATTGCAATTCGTGCATTAAAACGATTTGTTACCGATCGCATCGATCCATCTGTTTGCAAACCATTGCGGCTCGCAAAACGAACTAATGGAAAACCACCTGTTGCTATCGTAGGATCAGGACCTGCTGGACTTACAGCGGCACACCATCTTTCGTTGAAAGGTTATAAAGTTACAGTCTTCGAAACAGATGCTCAAGCGGGTGGAATGCTGTACAGTGCAATTCCTTCATATAGACTACCTCACGAAGTAATCAAGAAAGAAATCGAATCGCTTATAGATGAAAATGTAACACTAAAATATAACACTACCTTGGGACGTGATATAACATTAGACAGTCTATTCGATGACGGCTATGGAGCAATCTTCGTTGCCATCGGTGCTCATAAGAGTCTAAGATTAGGACTTCGTGGTGAAGATACACCCGGTGTGTTTCCATCAATACAATTTTTAAAAGCGTTCAATATTCGCGGTGAGAAGTTGGCTAAAGGTAGAGTTGGAGTTGTTGGTGGCGGAAACTCTGCACTCGATGCCGCACGTATAGCAATACGTCAACCGGACGTAAAGAGCGTTACGATCTTTTACCGTCGCACACGTGAAGAAATGCCAGCATTCGAAGAAGAAATCGAAGCGGCGCTTCAAGAAGGAATACATATCGAAACATTAGTCTCACCAATCGGTATTCTTTCAGAAGGCGGAAAACTTTCAGGTATCGAGTGTATTAAGAATGAATTAGGAGAGCTCGATGCGAGCGGTCGAAGAAAACCTGTTGCAGTACCCGGCACACAGCATATCATTCCATTAGATACTTTAATCGTTGCAATAAGTGAAGGATCAGATACTGATTGCGTAACTGTTGCAGGAGCAAATCGTCTTGAAATCGATGATAGAAAGAATACAGTGATTGCCAATTTAGAAACACTTTGCACGAATCGTGCAGGTGTTTTTGCAGGTGGTGATGTTATAACTGGTCCAAATACAGTAGTAGATGCTATAGCTGC
>CAYYIJ010000022.1:0-5103 GCA_964471945.1 uncultured Chlorobiaceae bacterium | reverse complement strand
TTGCAGGTGGTGATGTTATAACTGGTCCAAATACAGTAGTAGATGCTATAGCTGCAGGAAAGAAAGCTGCGATAATGATTGATAGATTCTTACATAATGAAGAATTACGTCAGCCAAGCGAATTAAGACTGCCTCATCATTACATCGAACCGGCGAAAACGAACGGCACATCGGATTCAACCAAACGAACCGAGGTACCTCGAATCTCAATTGATCGACGGAAACGTGAATTCACAGAAGTTGAAATGGCACTATCGGTAGATGAAGCAACTCAAGAAGCTACAAGATGTCTAAGATGCGATCTCGAATTCACGATGAAAAAAGAAGAAAAACAGTCTCAGGTATTAAAGGAGAAAACAGCATGATAACGCTTAAGATAAATGGATTACCAGTAACAGTAGAAGAAGGAACGACAATCTTAGAAGCTGCTGAATTCATTGGCTTCCCGATTCCAACACTCTGTCATATGGATGGTTTGACACCTTATGGTGCATGCCGCATATGTGTTGTCGAAATTGGTGAAGGATTGAAATCTAAGCTTGTTTCATCATGCACATATCCTGTTGAAGAAGGAATGAAAGTACGAACCGCTTCAGATAGAGTTGTTCGTGCACGCAAGATGGTACTTGAATTACTACTTGCTTCATGTCCACAATCGAAAGTGATACAAGACCTTGCCTCTGCACATGAAGTCCGTCAGCAGCGTTTTCGCCAAGAATACGAAGATTGCATCCTTTGCGGATTATGTGTACGTATGTGTAAAGAACAAATGGCCGCAACAGCAATCGGATTTCGTGGACGCGGTGAACACCGAAGCATCGGTACACCATTCGATATACGCTCCGAAAAATGCCGGCTCTGCGGCGGCTGTATTTACGTCTGCCCCGCTTGTCAATTAAGATGCACTTACACTCAACCGGAAGAAGCAATTTGCGGCGGATGTGCAAACCTTAGTCCACCATGTTTAGAAAAAGAATTATTTAATGATATGATGTGTTACATGGAACCCTGTGTAGCATGTGAAATAAAAAAAGATTAACGAAAGGAGAAACCAAACAATGTCACTCACACGAGTAAACGCAACAGCAGCAACACTAACTAAGAATCGAACCGAGGGTTCCGTAGTGCCAACCTCAGGCATGTGCGTAACCTGCGTAGATGGTTGTATCGGGATGTGTGAAATCGGAAAATCTGCATACCGAGGTCATGAAGTAATTTACCCGCAGCCATTCGGTGTAATCACAGCAGCAGGAGAAAAATATTATCCTGTAGATTATTCACACTTCAATATTATGGGCACAGCAGTCGGTGCTCACGGAATTGAAGCAGATAGCGATAAAGCTGTCTTCCCGAATGTCAACTTGGAAGTTCATTTCGGACATGACAAGAAAATAAAATTCCGTTATCCATGGATTATTCCGGGAATCGGTTCAACAGATATCGCCAAGAACAATTGGGAAGGATTGGCAATCGGTTCTGCTCTCGCAGGAACGGGATTGACAATCGGTGAGAATGTTGTCGGTATGGATATGGATTCTGTTATTAAAAACGGGAAAGTAGTGGATACATCCGATCTCAAACGCCGCGTTAATCTTTATAAAGACAACATGAGGAATGGATATGGTGCTATCATCGTTCAAGCGAACGTTGAGGATACAAGGTTAGGTGTTCAAGAGTATGCAATCGACAAGTTAGGTGTCGAGATTGTCGAGTTGAAATGGGGACAAGGTGCAAAAGACATCGGTGGTGAAGTGAAAATACGAAATCTGAAGAAAGCTCAGACACTTTATCAACGTGGATATGTGGTGCTTCCAAATCCGATGGATGAGATGATAATCAAAGCATTCGAGCGTGGTGCATTTAAAGAATTCGAGCGACATTCACGAGTAGGAATGGTAACTGAAGAAGGATTTGCACAACGAGTTGAAGAACTCCGTAAAGCAGGCGCCAAGTATATTTTCCTGAAAACAGGTGCATATCGTCCAGCAGACTTAGCACGTGCAATCAAGTATGCTTCTAAATATAAGATCGATCTATTAACAGTTGATGGTGCTGGCGGCGGAACGGGTATGAGCCCGTGGCGAATGATGAACGAGTGGGGTGTACCGCCAGTCGAGCTGCATTCTCTGACATACTACTATGCAAAAAAGCTTGCTGATAAAAAACAATTCGTTCCATCATTAGCATTCGCTGGTGGATTTACATTTGAAGATCAAATCTTTAAAGGTCTCTCATTAGGAGCACCATATGTAAAGCTCATTGGAATGGCACGCTCCCCGATAGCCGCCGCTATGGTTGGAAAAACTATTGGTCGAGCTATGGACGAAGGTCAGTTACCGGTTTACGTTGAAAGATTCGGCAGCACAAAAGATGAAATCTTTGTTACCGCGGCACATCTACGGCACGAATTAGGCAATGAAGCATTCGATAAAGTTCCTGCTGGTGCTCTCGGATTATACACTTACTACGAGCGACTTGCACAGGGCTTGCGACAGTTGATGGCTGGCAACCGAAAGTTCACACTCAATCATATAACACGCGACGATATGGCCTCCTTGACGAAAGAAGGAACAGACATCAGCGGTATACGATATGTAATGGATGTGGACAAGGAAGAAGTTGAGCAGATACTAAAGTAAGATAACTTAAACTTTTAAGGTAAAGGGACATTCAGAGATGAGTGTCCCTTTTTTATTTTGTTATTGTTATGAAATTGCCTATCCTTCATCATGGGTATTTGATAACAATTCAGAGTATACTTAATCTAAGGCGATACAGTTAATTAAATACAAATTACTTGAAAAAGAATCATATTTAAATAAAAACATCTTATGAACTATTGGATAAAATTAAGCATCGAATATGCTAATCAGAGGTCCTATTTGGATGACCTATTTATGGTATATCCTACTATTCCAGAAGGAATTAGAGAAATTGATGAAGTTATTTGGGACAAGGTTGAAAAATCATTTAAAAGAAAAGATAACCAAATGTTAATTTGTGAACTATTAAAATTAGAACTTTTCCCTATTAAGGATTCATACATCGCTTACTTAAAACGAGATACATCATCAATTGAAAGAAATCCTAAAACAGTAAATCGGATATGTGGTCGTTTATATGAAATGGGACTTGGAAAATTATAGGAGAGGTGCTCCGAACCAAAAGAAACGAATAGACAAATTGGACCATTTTTCAAGCGATGGTTGAATAAGAAATCTCTGGGATTAAAACCTTTAGAATCAGAAGAATTTTCTGATTCAAAAAAAGATGCAATTCTACATGGCAGTGATCGTGAACTTATGGACTTTGCAAGGAAACAATTGAATTACAAACGAGAAAAAGGATTAGACTTTGTAGCTCGCTTCAACGGTAAATACATAATTGGTGAAGCGAAATTCTTAACAGATTTTGGTGGACATCAAAATGCACAGTTTAATGATGCTATCAACACTTTACAAACAAAAAATGTTAAAGCAATGGTAATTGCTATATTGGATGGAGTATTATATATAAAAGGTAACAATAAGATGTATCGGGATATTACAACAAAATACTCTCATCTGAATATCATGAGTAGTCTTGTTTTAAGGGAATTTCTTTATCAACTTTAAGACATGAAACTAACCTACCCAAATAGAAAAAGTGAACATGAAATTTTTGATAACATCCCTGACTGTGAATTAATCAAACTCAATAAGACATCGAATAAAAATAAGTTGATTCAGGGAGACAATCTTGTTGTTCTAAAAAAATTGATCACTGCATACAACCTTGCAGATAAAGTTCATCTAATATATATCGATCCGCCATTCTCAACCAACAATACTTTTATCACGAGTGAAGATAGGGCAGCAACAATTAGCTGCAGCAAAGGAACAATTGCCTACGGCGATAATTTGAAAGGAAAAGAATTTTTAGAGTTTTTACGTGAACGACTTATTCTATTAAAAATGCTATTAGCCTCAAATGGTTCAATATACTTACATATAGATTATAAAATTGGACATTATATTAAAGTAATAATGGACGAAATCTTCGGCATAGAAAATTTTCGTAATGATATTACCCGAATTAAATGTAATCCTAAAAACTTCGAAAGAAAAGGTTACAGTAACATCAAGGATTTAATTCTTTTTTATTCAAACTCTAATGATCTAATATGGAATGAGCCTATCATTCCCTTTACAGAAGAAGATAGAAAAAAGCTTTTTCCCAAAGTTGATAAGGATGGTAGAAACTATACTACCATACCCCTGCACGCTCCGGGCGAAACTCAGAATGGCAAAACATCATTGAGTTGGAAAGGTATTTCGCCACCGAAGGGTCGACACTGGAGAACAGAGCCAGAAGTCTTGGAACGATTAGATCAAGATGGGCATATTGAATGGTCTGGTACAGGTAATCCTCGAAGAAAACTTTACTTCGATGAGAAAACAGGAAAACGCATACAGGATATCTGGGAATTCAAGGATCCTCAATATCCAACATATCCCACTGAAAAAAATTATGATCTTTTAAATTTGATAGTTAGGACATCATCGAATGAAGGTGATTTAGTTCTTGATTGTTTCTCCGGTTCAGGGACAACATTAAAAGCAGCACAAGAAAATAACAGACAATGGATCGGAATTGATCAATCTGATGAAGCAATTAAGGCAACAATAAAGAAACTCAACGATATAAAGAGTAATTTATTTAACCAAGAGTCTGGATATGAATTGTTGAAAACGAAATAGAATTAGTAAGGTAGCGATTCAATGAATCCACGAATCATAGCTGTTAAGCCAAATTCTGATTATACACTTACTCTAACATTCACAAATGGTGAAATCAAACGTTTTGATGTGAAACCATATTTAGAAAACGGTATTTTTCAAGAACTAAAAGATTTAAGTATGTTCAATACAGTAACTCCGTATATAGGAAGTATTAAATGGCAAAATGATCAATACTTTTGCCCTGATACCCTTTACGAGGAAAGTATCCCTGAGTCTAAAATCTAGAAATCATTCTAAGTACTCCCAGGTTTTATTATCACTCCCTTATTCTCCCGACTTGAGCAAATTAGTACGACACAGGATAAGAGTCTCTAAATGTTAG
>CAYYIJ010000021.1:0-27825 GCA_964471945.1 uncultured Chlorobiaceae bacterium | reverse complement strand
GGTGTACTTATACAAAAGTGGCACTTACCACACTAAATGTCAAAACTCAGGAAAACAATACATCTCGCAAAGCTCGCCAAGGTCGCAAAGAAAATGTAATGTATGATTAGGGATTATATTTGGGATGTTAGTTTCAATAAACCGACTCAAGTGAATGGGTCGGATTTAATTTTTGAATCTCTCACAAGAAATTCGTATTATGAAACTGAAAAATCTTATGACGAATATTCTTGCAATTATTGGCAGACCAAACGTTGGAAAATCAACGCTCTTTAACCGTATTCTGGGTGCACGCGATGCGATTGTACACGATCAACCGGGTGTAACGAGGGATAGACTCTATGCCTCAGCAGATTGGGCTGGTAAATCTTTTACAGTAATTGATACTGGAGGCTACGTTCCGCATTCAGAAGATCTTTTCGAGCGGGCAATTCGTGAGCAAGCCGAAATTGCAATTAGCGAAGCAGATGCAGTTATCTTTATGGTAGATGCTGTTACAGGAATAACTGCATTGGATGAAGATGTTGCATCTATCCTCCGTAAATCGAACAAGAAAATTTATCTGACTGTAAATAAAGTAGATAGTGAAAATCGTGAAATTGATGCTGTGAATTTTTTTAAATTAGGTCTCGGTGAACCGATCACCATCTCGGCATTACTTAGCAGGAAGATTGGCGATTTCCTTGATATAGTCACTGAACAATTTCTATCAGCAGCAAGTGAAGAAGATGACAAGCGACTTAAACTTGCTGTGATTGGAAAACCAAATGTGGGTAAATCGTCGCTTGTGAATGCATTACTTGGTAAGACACGCCAAATTGTTACACCAATCCCCGGCACGACAAGAGATGCAATTGACTCTATTCTAAAATATCAAAAAGAGGAAATTATTCTGATCGATACCGCCGGATTGCGGCGTCGAAGCAAAATTAAAGAAAACATCGAATTTTACAGTGTATTACGTGCTTTAAAAAGTATAAACAGATGCAATATTGCTATCGTGATGATAGATGTTGAAACTGGAATGGATAAACAAGACCTTCGTATACTTGAGGATGTCATTGAAAGGAAACGAGGCGTAGTGCTTGCTGTGAATAAGTGGGATACTGTCGAGAAGGATGAGCTTACTGCATTGGGTTTTGAAAAATCGATTAAGAAATTTTTACGGGAGTACGATTACATACCTGTAATCTTCATATCAGCATTAGAGAAACAACGTGTATTCAAAACGATTGAAATAGCCAAACGTGTATTTGCCGAACAAACAAAACGCGTTTCAACCAACAAGTTGAATAATCTACTGCTCAAAGACATAAAGGAAAAACCGCCATCGGCAAAATCGGGTAAGGAGATCAAAATCAATTATATAACTCAGGTAAAAACAAATCCGCCGGCTTTCAGTTTTTTTGCAAATGAACCAAAGCTAATAGAAGAAAAATACAAGCGATTTTTAGAGGGTCGTTTACGTATTCATTTTAATTTCACAGGCGTTCCGTTATCACTTTATTTTAAAAAGAAAAACTGATATGAAGGAGATACGAATCCTGATAATAGGAGGACTTGCTGCCGGACCAAGCGCCGCAGCAAAAGCAAAACGCATAAACCCCAATGCTGAGGTCATCCTTTTTGAGTCAAGCGACACTATCTCTTATGGCATCTGTGAAGCACCTTATGCAATTAGTGGATTGATCGAAGATGAAAAGAAACTTGTAAAATATTCACCCAAGAGAATGCAGCAAGAGAAGGGCGTTGCGGTAAAAACTCTTCATCGTGTTGAAGAAATTCTTCCAACAAAACACAAAATCATAGTGCGTGAATTAAGAAACCGTTCAATTGTTGAGTATGATTACGATAAGCTTATCCTGGCAACAGGTTCAATGCCACGACATTTAAACGTCGGCGGTGAAAATGGTAGGAATGTTTTTCATCTTAAAACCCGTGAAGATATACTAAATATTATTAATTATCTGAAAACTGAATCACCTAAACATGCTGTTATTATCGGCGGTGGTTATATCGGAATGGAAATGGCTGAAGCATTTCGTTCGCATGGTTTGGATACCATAATGCTTCATCAATTCAGTTTACCGATGGAAGGACTTGAATTAGAAACTCGTGAAAGAGTTCTTGAAGTATTAAAAACGAATGATGTACAGTTTGTAACAAATGTAAAAATCGAAACATTACAGCAAGATAAAACTGGGGCAGTTAAACATATCATAACAAATCGTGGTTCGTTCGAAGCTGATATTGTTATACTCTCCCTTGGTGTCGAGCCAAATGTTGAATTAGCAAAACATGCAAAGATACGTATCGGTTTGAATGGCGGCATTCTGACGGACGAACGACAGCAAACTAGCATCGAAGATATTTATTCTGCCGGCGACTGCTGCGAGGTGAAAAATATTGTAACAGGAAATTCTACGTATTTGCCATTAGCATCTATTGCAAGCCGAACTGGACGCGTTGCCGGTGAGAATGCCGCTGGCGGTCGAGCTGCTTTCAAAGGTGCAATACGTGCTATGGCGGTAAAAATATTTAATCTTCAAGTTGCTCAGGTGGGTATAAGTTCTGAGGAAGCAAAGAAATATGGATTTAAAGTTGTAACCGAACATATGCACGGACCATCCAGAAACGAATTGATGCCCGGCAGTGAAGATTTAACTATAAAACTCATCATTGACCAACGAACGAAAAGATTATTAGGCGCCAATTTGTTTAGTTGCTGCGGGGCAGTTCTTCGTGCAAACACACTCGCAGTCGCAATCCAGCAAAAGATGACAATAGATGATATTTCCCGATTGGATTTGATATATGCACCGCCATATGCGCCACTTTGGGATCCGATATTGGTTGCAGCAAACAAGGTGAAGAAAAAAATTATATGAACGACGAACAAACAATCGAACGAGTAACAAAATTAATTTCAGAATATGCTGTAAAAAATCTGACTTATGAACATGAGAAACTATGCCTCAAGCTATGGCGAAATTTTTCTAAGAAACGAAAAGGTTTGGGTCGATCACGGAATGAGTCATGGTCGGCAGCAGTTATCTATATTATTGCTCGTCTCAATTTTTGTGAAGGGATAACTCAAAACGTATTAGCTGAATATTTCAAAATATCCATTAGTTCAGTAGCATCAAAAATTAGTGAGATCGAGCGTGCATTGAAAATCCACTCATTCGATAAGCGGTACACGACTGAAGAAATGAAGAGCCAAAATCCCTGGAACGATTTTATGATGGATCCAAGTGGTTTGATTATTCGAAAACCTCGAGAATCCGAATTTGATTATAATTCACTCTCGATTGATGAACTTTTAACACTTGCGGAAGAATTAAGAAATAAAGGAAGGTATCATGAATCGATAGAATCACTTAACGCTCTCCTTGCACGTGTGGAAGAAAATCCCAGAGCTGTTGAGGAAATTGGGTTACTATTAGGTATGATGTTTTTAGAGATTGAAAAATTTAAATTAGCTGAAAATGCGCTCAAAATGTCTCTCGAAATGAATCCATCAAACGCCAGCGCTCGATATTTCTTGGGCTGCACTTATTTAGATTGTGGAAAAACGGATGGGGCTATCTTGCAATTTCAAAAAGCTGATGAGTTTTCACCCGATAACCCAAATATTCTCTGCGATCTTGGTTGGGCATTACATATAAAAGGCAGAAATTCTGAAAGTCTGGCGGTACTTAAAAATGCTGCTAAACTCGATCCAACCAATCCGATCATTCTGACTAATTTAGCTTGTGTGTATGAGGATGAAAATCGGATCGGTGAAGCGATGGTATGCATAGAAGAAGCGTTGCGAAATGCACCTGAAGATAAAGGTATTCTCGCTATTTATAAAAATATTCGTCGGAAAGAAGATGGTCAGAATATGCAAGTGAAACAAATTACACATGATGAAATGCAAGGGAACTTATTCGATGGAAAAGAAAAAGAAGATTAAAATAGATTATGATGAGCTTGAGATTGCATACGATTTTGGCTCGTATGAATTGGAATATTATTTAGATTTAGAAACCGGCGAGACGATATTAATTTCAGATGCTGGGGAGGTGAAAGAAGAAACTATGGAAGGTATCGAAAATGATCTTGACCGTTTTATTCGAATCCCTACGTCAGATTCACATGAGGGATACAAAGATATGGCTGATTTTCTCGATACGATAGAAAATAAACAGCTTCAAAAGTTGCTCACCGTTGCGTTGGATGGTAAAGGTGCATTTGGACGATTTAAAAACGTTCTATATGATTATCCAGAAGAACAGAAGCGTTGGTATGCTTTCAAGGCAGATCGAACTCGCGAGCGAATTATTAAATGGCTCGAGTCATTAGAAATAGAGTATGAACTAAACTGAAATGTCTTCGATGCTCTCCTTATCTTTTAAAGATGGAATGGTATGGTTGGAAGGAGAAGCCGAATCGAACTTTGTAAATAAATATTTTCGCCGCAATCCATTAGGTAAATGGATTGCCCCCGCCTACTTGTATCAAGAAATTCTCAGCTATTGCAAATTAAAATCTATTCAGATTGAAGATAATGCTGGAATATTTTTCACATCGGATGAGTTAATACACCAGGAAACACTTGATCCGTTCGATTTTCAGAAGGAAGCGATCGAAGCATGGGAAAAATCAGGTCGCCGGGGTATTATCGTTTTGCCAACAGGTGCGGGAAAAAGTTTTTTAACTCGATTGATGCTTGCTCGTCTCGCTGTCGAAGAAACAAAATCATCTGCGCTTGTTGTTGTTCCCACTCGTATTTTACTATACCAATGGCATTCACAGTTACAAACAGCTTTTGCAGAAGATATCGGGATCGTCGGTGATGATATATTCCAACTTAAACCTCTCACGGTTATAACTTACAACAGCGCTCGCATCCATATGAATTTGATCGGAAATAAATGGAAGCTTGTTGTATTTGATGAAGTTCATCGAAAAATCTCGGAGGGGAATTCATCCAAAGCGGCAGTATTTTGTATTGCTCCGTATCGTTTAGGGATTACAGCAACGCCATCACAAAGAACAATGCCACTTTTAGAAAAGTTAATCGGTCATAAGGTTTATGAAAAATCCACTGATGAACTTATTGAAAAGCAGGTTCTCTCAGTTTATAAAACTGTCCACATGAGATTAACACCGACTAATGAAGAAGCCGCCGCATTTTATCGTTTAAAGGAGCCGATGGAAACGGTATGGCAGCGAGCGAAGGAAGCACATCGAGTCAAGGATAATAAATGGTTAGTTCGAGAACGAGCATATTATCCTGATCAAGTGGCGCTCGCTCAAAGAGCCATGCTTCAGGCATACCGGTATTGGCAATCGATTCCAAGCCGTCTCGCGCGATTAGAAGAAATTCTTTTGAAGCATCCTAAAGATCGCATTTTAATCTTTACAGAAAGTCGGGCGGCAGCTTATGAGATATCAAAACGATTTTTGATTCCTGCTATCACCGCTGATATCGATTCAGATGAACGTGCATTTTATCTTCGTGCGTTCTCGAGAGGTGAATGCCGAGCTCTTGTAACCGCTAAAGCATTAGAAGAAGGGATCGATCTTCCAGAGGCGAATATTGCCGTTATGATTGCTGGACGGAAACGAAAGAAATTTGAGAACATCAGTTATATTCAACGGCGTGGGCGTATTCTTAGGAAGAGCAAAGGGAAAGAAGCGATTGTTTTTGAAATCGCTTTCGCATTACCTAAAAAGAGTGAAATGGAAACTAATTGATGAAAGCCCGACTATCCATATATCCGAGGTGGCTGCTCGATCCTGATAAACCTGAAATTATTCAATCGTTGCAGAATATCTTGCATGAAGTGAAATTATATGCAGGGAAAACATTTAAAGAACTTGAGGAAGCTGTTGAGGTACTGAATCGTGACGAGAAAAAGGAAGAACTGCGTCGGTTTCGGCTCGAAGCGGCTGAATTCTTAACCGAAAGCTCAGAAGTCAAATTACCAAACTTTCTTTCACCTTCCGATATCAGACAGTACGTATTTTCTTCAGTCTGGCAGAGGGGAAGTGGTTTCATCACATCACATGAAAATTTATTCCAGCCAACCTCTGCCGATATTTTTATTAATGCTGGGAAATATTTTAATATTACACCTAAACAAATCGAAAACAATCTGTATGCAGATACTCCCGAAGAACGGTTGGTTGTGTTGAAAGCTATGGATGAAGAGTTTCAATTCAAGGAAATTATTTGTGCAATAAATTTCATCCGATTGAAAAAGATACTTCGGAAAGCTTCCAAAGTAACTATTCAGTTATCTTCAAAATATAGCGCTCATTCTCCATATGTAAAAATATTTTGGCTGCTCAAACGCAGTCATCTTATGTATGATATCAATGAAGTTGAAGATGTTTTATTGCTAAATGTAACGGGACCCTACACACTTTTTACAAAATCAACAATTTATGGAAATCGTTTTGCCGATTTTATTCAATCATTTCTGCGATTGGATATAAGTGATTGGAAAATCATTGTTGAACTTATCAGCACTCAGTTAAAAAAAGTTGAGACGTTAACTTTTAATAATTCAATTCAAAAATTTTTTGTTTCCAAAGAAAAAGAGATACAGACTAAAGAATTCAAATCGAGTGATGAAGAAGCATTCCAGAAATATTTCACTAAAGCGACGGATAATTGGATGTTAGAGTACGAAGCCCGTATCATTCGGCTCGTGCAACCCCATTGGGGATATGTCGGCTTAATGGTACCTGATTTCATCGTGCGTCATGTACAGACGGGCAGAGAAGTGATAATTGAAATTGTTGGTTATTGGAGGGAAGAATATCTGATGCGTAAAATTGAAAAGATTCGATTGATTAAAGATATAGAAGTTTTTGTTATTGTGAATAAGATTCTTTCGATTGGAACAATGCAAGAAGATGATTTGAAGACCGATGGTGTAAAATTGTTCTATTATTCAACTCGTTCTGAGTTAAAAGGAGTAGTTACGGAAATAATTGAGCTGCTGGATTTAGGAGAATAGAGAGCCAATTGGTCAGTTTCTATCTTGCAAGTTTCGATCGGGAGATAGTAAGACGGTTCTTCTGCCCTTCAGGTTGTACACCATAGGAAAATCAGGCAGTGATAGGGGTCCATAATATTTTTGTTATTCTAAGAAAAAATATTATTATGTATGCAAATATATGAAAAACTTAATTATTCTTTCCCATCCTTTAGTTAAACGCGATTTAACCATTCTCCGCGATAAAGAAACAAAAAGTCACAGCTTCCGGGCAATACTTCGGCGGACAGCGAGCTTGATGGCATACGAAGTAACTCAGGACTTGCCGCTCAAGCGAGTTGATGTAACATCTCCGCTTGAAAAAACGAAAGGTTATATTGTAACTGATTCGATAATTCTTGTTCCAATTCTGCGCGCGGGACTGGGTCTGGTTGGTGGATTTGTTGAAATATTTCCGAACGCGAGTGTTGGTCACATCGGAATGTATCGTGATGAAGAAACACTGACACCCGTGGATTATTATCTTAAGCTGCCCAAAAAGTTGAATCATTCTCTCGTCTTGATTCTCGATCCCATGCTTGCAACCGGAGGAAGTGCTGCGGCAGCGGTTAAAGTTCTGAAGGAAAAAGGTGCGCGGAAGATTCGATTCGTTAGTCTTGTGGCAGCACCAGAGGGTGTTCGAGTTCTCTCAAAAGCTCACCCCGATGTTAAGATATACACTTGTGCACTTGATAGAAAATTAAATGAGAGAGGATATATCCTACCAGGACTTGGTGATGCTGGGGATAGAATATTTGGAACGGGAGATTAAAATTGAATTATTGTTGAACTTACTTTTCTTGACATTGACACTCTTTCCAGCTATATTTTGATAGAATAAGCATTGGATTATTAAGGACTTGCAACATTAAATAATGAGAGATGGTCTATATAAAAAGAAGCTTGAAGATTTATTAATAGTATCGCGGAAGAATCTTCGAATTGTGAATGAAGATTTGATTCGCCGTGCGTTTCAGTTCAGTCTCGACGCACACAAAAATGATATGCGCGCTTCAGGTGATCCTTTTTTCAATCATCCGTATGAAGTTGCTATGGTTGTGGCAAAAGAAATACCCTTGGATGATATTTCAATTGCGAGCGCTCTCATGCATGATATCGCCGAGGATACTGAGTATACAATCAAAGACATTCGCCATGAATTCGGGGATACCATAGCCGATATTGTTGATGGTGCGACAAAGATATCAGACATCTTCCGCAGTCATGAAGTTACTCAAGCAGAAAACTATCGCAAGATGCTTCTATCGATGGTAAATGATGTAAGAGTGATGCTTGTGAAGTTCGCAGATCGGCTTCATAACATGCGGACGCTGGAATACCTTTCTATCGACAAGCAGATTCGGTTAGCGAAGGAGACACTCGATATTTATGCTCCTTTCGCTCATCGTTTTGGTCTTGCAAAAATCAAGTGGGAGTTGGAGGATCTCTCATTCAAGTATCTCCATGCGAAAGATTATGAAAATATTTCGCACAAACTTAAATCAAGAAGAAAGGAAAGAGAGGCATACATAAAAAAATTCATCCAGCCAATTGAGAAGCGATTAACGGATGAGGGCATGCGATTGGAGATTGAAGGGCGGCCGAAGCATCTCTACAGCATTTTTAACAAGATGAAAGCACGAGGCAAACCGCTCGAAGAGATATATGACCTATTTGCAGTTCGTATAGTGCTGGATACAGAGAATCCGAACGATTGCTTCACCGTTTATGGAATATTGACATCAATATATATGCCGATCCCAGAGCGATTTAAAAATTACATTTCAGTACCAAAGAAAAATGGGTATCAATCAATTCACTCTACGCTAATCGGTCCTGATGGAAGAATGGTGGAAGTACAAATTCGAACCCAAAGTATGCACGAGATTGCAGAAAAAGGTATTGCTGCACATTGGCGGTATAAAGAAAATCTTACTACGCTTGATGAAGAGCTTGAGAATTGGATATCATGGGTGCGAGAAATCTTCGAACATACAGATGATGATACCCATGCAAAACAATTGATGGAAAGTTTCAAATTGAACCTTTACCAAGATGAGATTTATCTCTTTACACCAAAAGGAGAATTGAAGATTTTACCCAAAGGTGCAACCCCGGTTGATTTTGCATTTGCTGTACATAGCAATATCGGGGAACATTGCCTGAGTGCGAAAGTTAATGGACGCATAGTGCAACTCGACTATCGTCTACAAAGCGGTGATCAAATAGAAATTATAACTTCAAAAAATCAATCGCCGAAAGCAGACTGGGAGCAATTCGTTGTAACACATAAAGCGAAAGCTCATATTCGCAGGTGGGTGAAAGAAAAGGAGCGCAAATCAGTCGAATCTGGGAAAGAACTTTGGGAAAAGAAAACTAAAAAATTTAAACTTCATCTAAGCGAAGATAAATTAAGATTGTACCTCCACGATCTAAATTTTGATGACATCAGAGAATTTTATTTAAAGATTCATAACGGCGAGATCAATCCTGAAGCTTTGCTCCGAGAGATTGAGCTGAAATTAAAGCACCCTCCTCAAGCCGGGCAAACAGCCGAGAAAACTAGAAGTTTTTTAAACAAGGTTTTAACCACCGCCCGCAACATTACAGGTGGAATAGCGCTATTCGGTGTTCGCGATAACTTCATGCATAGCTATGCAAAGTGTTGTAATCCGATACCTGGAGATGAGATTATCGGGTTTGTTACAAAAGGTGAAGGCATTAAAATTCATTTGAAATCTTGCGTTAACTTAAACACATTAGTTACAGCACAACCCGAGAGAGTTATCGAGGTTTCATGGCCCCCGGTGGAATCAGGAGAATATCTTACTCCCATTTATATTACAGGAGAAGATCGTCCAGGAATGTTGAATGACATCACCCATTCGATTTCAACATATCAAAATACAAATATTCGCGCAGTTAAAATTGAAACAAAGAATTTAATGTTCGAAGGTACTCTCATGATAAATGTAAAAAACAAAGAACATCTTGACCGTATTGTCGAGAAGTTGAAAAAAATAAATGGTGTAAACATTGCAAAGCGTTTCTTCTAAAAGAAAGTGAGCGTTACTAAACATGAATACAATACAAAAAACATATACAAAACAAGATATTGTGAAACGAGTTGCGGCACTAACACAGACGGATAGAAAAACAACAGCAATTTTTGTGAATTATGTTTTTACCGCTCTTCGTGATATAATGACTAGTAATGATCCGTCATTGCGTATTGAAGTGCGCGATTTCGGTATTCTTGAAGTAAAACCAACAAAATCGAAACCAAAGGCACGAAATCCTAAATCAGGTGAAATCATATATATTCCTGCTCGCCGAAAAACTCATTTTAAGCCAGGCAAGATATTGAAGAGATTTCTTTCCCAACCGTTTTCTACTGACCCAGCAATATAATGTTACAGTCTAACCGAATTCTTGGGATAGACCATGGATCAGTGCGAATTGGGATAGCTATCAGCGATCCGTTAGGAATCCTCGCTCGAGGTATCAGCGTTATCCAAAATTCATCGAATGCTTTTAATGAGATTAAGGAAATTATTGAACAGTATCATCCTGTAAAAATTGTGATTGGAATACCGCTCAATCTTAAAGGAGAAAAGGGGAAGAAAGCTGAAGAAGTTGAGATTTTTATTAAAGAGTTAGAGTATAGATTTCACATAGAAATAATTCGCCTTGATGAACGATTCACATCTAAAATAGCTCATCAATCATTACAGGAATTGGGTGTAAAAAAAATGCAAAGAAGAGAAAAAGAAAGAATCGATATGATGGCAGCGGCGTTAATTCTTCAAGCTTATTTAGATAGTCAGCATCGGAGATGATGGAAGGATTTAAATATCATTCTTGCACGTATAAATGCACAAGGTTGGTAAATGAATTTTCGTGATGTTAAATTATTGATAGAAAACGGAGAGGGATTCACGCTTGAGTTTAAACGTCGGATTTCCTCGCCTGAAAAAATTGCCCGAACAATTATCTCTTTTGCGAACACAAAGGGTGGAACGATTCTTTTTGGTGTCGATGATGATGGAAAAATTATTGGTGTCGAGAGTGAAAAATCTGAAATTGAGCTTATTGAAATCGCCGGTAAAGATTACACAGTTCCCTCCATTGAGCCACAAATTGAAATCGTTCCATTCGACGGACGTGATGTGATTGTGTGTCACATTTTCGAAAGCAAAACAAAGCCGCATTATTTTATCGGTCATCAAGATCGTTTTGAAGGCGAAAGCACTCGCGTGTATATCCGTGTTAATGACAAAACTATGATGGCGAGTAAGGAAGTCGTAAAAATTCTCAGAAATGAAAACCCCGAAACACCACCACTTAAAGTTTCAATTGGTGATAATGAACGCAGGTTGTTTCAATTCCTTGAACAGCATGAGCGAATTACAGTCCGTGAGTTTGGTCGGCTTGTAAATATTAGTGATAGGCGGGCATCGCGCATTTTGGTTCTGCTTGTCCGTGCGGGAGTTATCCGTATTCATACACATGAAAAAGAAGAATATTTTACATTAGCATATGAAATTAAATATTAATAAGGCAGCCCAATGAAATTAGATATAAATCAACAGACTCATAACATCCTCACGTCACTATATGAAAATATGAGCGATCTTATAGTCCTTACTGATATCCAGGGGGTACGGTTATCAGGCAGTCAGTCATACATTAAGTTGTTTGGAGATTCAAAATCTATTTTAGGGACTTTTTATTTTGATGATATTTATCCCGATGATAAGGGGCGGGTAGTTGAATTTTTTAAAAACAATGTAAAGGAACAAAATGGTGAACAAATTCAGTATCGACTGATGCTGCCTGATAACAATATCCGTTTTCTAGTATCGAAAATTATCGCAATTTCTACCGCACAAAATAAACCAGCTAACATTCTCATAATTTCACAGGATATTACGGAGCGGATACAATCTGAAAAAGAGATCCGACTTCTTGCACATGCAGTAAGTTGTACGAAGGATGCTTTTTTGTTAACCGACTTGCAGGAAAATTTGTTATTTGTTAATCCAGCAATGTGTCTGATGTATGGATATACTGATGAAGAATTAATAGGGAAGAAAATCACAATACTTCGATCACCTGGCAATTCAGCAGAACTTCTTGAACAAATTTATACTGCAACGCTCTCAGGTGGATGGCACGGTGTGTTACTGCAAAGGAAAAAAGATGGAACAGATTTTCCTGTAGAATTATGGACGTCCGTTGTAGATAATGATAAGGGGAAACCTATTGCGATGGTTTGTGTGGCACGAGATATAACCAAACGTCATCGTGCTGAGGGGGAGCTTCAAAATATTGCTGAACGTTTACAATTGACGATGGATAATTTAGATATCCTTGCTTTTGAATTAGACTCGGAAGGTAAATTCCTTCTCTCTCGCGGCAAAGGGTTAGAAAAACTTGGATTGAAACCCGATCAGGTTGTTGGATTATCTGCTTTCGAGTTATATAAAGATAATCCGGACGTTATCCGGATATTGAGAAACGTTTACCATGAAGGAATTACTGGAGAGATGGATATAAACGTTTGGGGCTATGTTTGGAGTGCGAATTTCCTTCCATTGAAAAATGAAGATGGGAAGATCGAACGCGTTTTCGGAACAGCGATTGATATTACCGAGAGAAAGCGAATTGAGGAAAAATTAATCCGTGAATCAGAATTGTTACATACAATTATGGATACTATTCCCGATACAATTTATTTTAAGGATGTAGCCTCGCGATTTACACGCATCAACCAATCGCAAGCAAAAGTATTAGGGGTAAAAAAAGTTGAGGATGCGATCGGTAAAACAGATGCTGATTTTTTTCCGACAGATCATGCAGAGAGGGCATTCAATGATGAACATAAAATAATAACAACCGGGGCTCCAATTTTAGGTAAAATCGAAAAAGTTCTATTGAGTGATGGAAAAGTTCATTGGTTTTCTACAACTAAGGTACCTTTCCGTGATCAAAACGGAAACATTATTGGTATAGTTGGAAGCTCAAGAGATATTACCGAGCTGAAACAAGCTGAAGAGCTTGAATCAGCATTGTACCGAATCACCGAAGAAACCACTGTTGCCGGGAATCTTCAAACACTGTTCGCCTCAATTCATAAAATCATTAGTGAATTGATGTACGCAAAGAATTTTTACATCTCGCTCTATGATAGTGAAAAGGATTTACTAAATTTTCCTTATTTCGTTGATGAAGTTGATAACCCACCGGAGCCAGCGAGTGCAGGGAAAGGTTTGACCGCCTACGTTCTACGAACAGGTAAATCGCTATTATGCGACCAAGTGGTGAGCGATGAACTGGAGCGAACAGGCGAAGCTACACTCGTAGGTGCACCTGCCCCGATTTGGTTAGGTGTTCCGTTAATCGTTGAAGGAAAAACGATCGGAGCTATGGTCGTCCAGCATTATTCTGATACATCCATTTATGGAGAGCGTGAAAAACATATCCTTGAATTCGTTTCAACACAGGTAGCGAAAGCTATCGAGCGGAAACGTGCCGAAGAAGCGTTAAAACAAAGTAAGGATCGATATCGAGCATTCGTTGAACAAAGTACCGAAGGCATTTGGCGCTTTGATTCGGATTTTCCGATATCAACCTTTCTGCCCGAAGATGAACAAATCAAATTATTTTTTAAACATTTTTATTTAGCTGAATGTAATGATGCGATGGCGCAGATGTATGGTTACTTGAAAGCATCTGAGATAATAGGAACAAAATTAGGGGATATGCTAATCCCGGACGAACCGCGTAATTTGGAGATATTCACAAATTTCATTCGATCTGGTTATCGCTTAACCCAGGCTGAATCACGCGAATTAGATCGCTTTGGAAATCCGAAGATTTTTTTAAACAATTTCGTTGGTATCATCGAGAACAACTCAGTCAAAGGATGGTGGGGGACTCAAATAGATGTTTCTGAGAATAGACGTGCCGAAGAAATGCTAAGGGACTCGGAGGAAAAATTTCGCACACTCTTCGAGGAATCGCAGGATTGCATTATCTTCAGTACTGTGGACGGAAAATTGTTAGATGTGAATCCTGCGAGCGTTGAACTTTTTGGATATTCTACAAAAGAAGAATTGTTAGGTATCGGAAGTGTGTGTGAGCTTTATTCCAATCCCGATGACCGCGAGATTTTCAGAAATTACTTAACCCAGCATCGATTATTACATGATTTAGAAGTTATTATTAAAAGAAAAAACGGTGAAAAAAAAGTCGTTCTTGAAAGTGCATCAACAGTATTGGACGTAGCAGGAAATATTGTAGGGTATCGAGCTTTCCTTCGCGATATTACGGAACGTAAAAAACTTGAAGAGCAACTTCGTCAAGCTCAAAAGATGGAAAGCATCGGTACTTTGGCAGGTGGGATAGCCCATGATTTTAATAATATTTTAGGTATCATTCTTGGTTATACTTCGCTTCTCGAATCGGGAATATCAGATCCCCAGAGGGCGGCTCAGTGTACAGATACAATAAAGAAAGCGGTTAAGAGGGGTGCCGACTTAGTTCGTCAACTGTTAACATTTGCACGGAAAGATGAGCCATTATTTAGCACAATAGATGTTAATGAATTAGTTCTCGAATTAACAAGAATGTTAAAGCAGACATTTCCTAAAAATATCAGCATCGAAAATATGCTCCATGAAAATCTACCTTCAATAATTGCTGATTCCAGCCAACTGCATATTGCTCTCTTAAACCTTTGCGTGAATGCTAGGGATGCTATTGCCGCGGTGAGTAAGATCGATGATATGGCTGAAGAGAGAATCATTATTTCGACAGGATTGATGAATATCGCGGAAACACAACAAAAATTTTCCGATGCAACTGCTTCCGGATATATCTTCATAAGTATAACAGATACAGGAGTGGGAATGGATGAAGAAACTCGCAATCGTATGTTCGAGCCGTTTTTTACAACTAAAGAATTAGGTAAAGGAACCGGTTTGGGGCTTTCTGTTGTCTATGGGGTTGTCAATAGTCACAACGGCTTTGTTGAGGTTAATAGTTCATTAGGAGTCGGTTCAACATTCACACTTTACTTTCCCCTTGCTGAAATAGAAACGAATGAGGATAGAGGAAAAGAGGACAGGATCGTTTTAACTCCAGGAGCAAGTGAGACAATTCTTATTGTCGAAGACGAGGAGATGCTTGCTAACCTACTTGCTGCTATCTTCGAAGATCACGGATATAAAGTTTTGATTGCGAAGGATGGGCAAGAGGGAATAGAAATATTCAGATTGAACAAAGATGATATTAATCTTGTTTTATCAGATATGGGGTTACCTCGGTTAGGGGGCTTCGAGATGTTTATGAAGATGAAAGAAGTGAAAGCAAATGTAGCAGCCATTCTTGCCAGTGGATATTTCGATCCAAACTTGAAAAAAGAATTACTCGATGCCGGTGCTAAAGATTTCATCCAAAAACCATATATGCCCGAAAAAATTCTTCAGCGTATCCGAGAAATTCTCGACGAGCAAAGATAATAAGATTATTATTTTGTCGTTTTGAAAATTCTAACACAATCGAAGATAGTAATACCAAAGGCGATCGACGCATTAAGCGACTGTTTCATCCCATACATTGGGATATCGATTGCTATATCTGCATAAGGTAATATATCTTTTGTTACCCCCGTTATTTCATTCCCGACAATGATGCAAAGAGGAAAATCTTTTTTTGTGAGTGAGTGGTATGGCAGACTTTTATCAGTATGTTCGAGAACACAAATGCGAACACCTTGAGATTTAAGATGATGTATTATGGGAATTGGATCATGGTGATATTCCCACGGGACTGTTGAAGTTGCTCCTAATGCGGTTTTTTCAATTTCTTTCCTTGGCGGGTAAGGTGTATATCCACAAAGAAAAAGTTTTGCTAATCTTGCACCGTCGGCAGTGCGAAAGATCGAACCGACATTATACAAGCTCCTGATATTATCCAACAAACCATAAATTGGAAACCTGATTTTGTTTTTTAGCTGTTCAATTTTAAGCCGTTTTTTTGCTATCTCTTCGTGTGAAAGTTTTCGCATACCTAAATATAATCATTTTCTTATTTTTGATTCAATGGAAGGAATTTTGTATATTATCATGCTTATTAATCCTAAAAATCGCAGAATTATTGAAAAAATTAGTCATTGCTATCGATGGTCCGGCTGCCTCCGGTAAGAGTACGACATCAAAATTAGTTGCAAAGCGTTTAGGATATTTGTACATCGATACAGGAGCAATGTATCGTGCAGTAACATTGAAAGTTCTGCGTACAGGGATTGATCTTTACGATGAAGATAAAATTATCTTTATGGCTAAGAAAACAAGTATTCGGTTGGAGCAAAGGCATGGTCAGGTGCACGTATTTCTTGATGATGAGGATGTAACGAGATCAATCCGATCTCAAGCAGTTACGAAAGCAGTCAGTGCTGTAAGCGCGATACCAAAACTCCGCGAAGTGCTTGTACGTAAGCAACGCCTTTTGGGAAAACAAGGCGGTGTTGTCCTTGAAGGAAGAGACATCGGAACGGTTGTATTCCCTTACGCTGATCTGAAAATTTATATGAGTGCGGATATCAGTGAACGCGCACGCCGTCGGCAAAAAGATTTAGCTTGCGACGGAGTACAAGTTTCTATTGACGAGTTGGTAAAACAAATCGGAGAAAGAGACCAAAAAGATTCTAAACGAAACATAAGTCCGCTCCGGAAAGCTGATGATGCATTGATACTTGATACTTCGTGTCTGACGATGAAAGAACAGGTTGACTTTATTGTAAAGAGAGTGACAGAAATTCTTAGGAAACAATGATTGTACGAATTGATACAAGTGCTGGCTTTTGTTGGGGTGTTATCAGAACGATTAGTGTGGCTGAGGCAGAATTGAAAACTAACGTAACCGGTGAATCATTATACGTACTCGGTGATATTATTAATAATCCGATGGAGATAAGGCGGCTTGAGAGCCAAGGTCTAAAATCAGTTACACACTCTGATCTGCCTGATATCAAACGAGGGAAAGTGATAATTCGTGCACATGGTGAACCTCCGGCAACATTTGAAAATGCCCGTCAATTAGGCATCAATATTGTTGATGCAACGTGCCCTGTTGTTAAAAAAGTTCAAGAGCGGATAAAAAAATTTTACGACGAAGGTTATCAGGTTGTTATATACGGAAAAAATGATCATGCAGAGGTGATAGGTTTGGTCGGTCAGACGAATGGTGAAGCCATTGTCATAAAATCGCTTGATGAAATTAATCGAGTAAATCTGAGCCGGAAAACTGTTTTATTTTCACAAACGACTATGGATAAACAAACATTCTACCTGCTCAGGGATGAATTTCAGAAGAGGATTAAAGATTTAACAGTAGAGAGATTTGAAGATCAAGCGATTGATTTTTACGCTAAGGATACTATTTGTGGACAGGTTTTTGGTCGAGATAAGAAGCTGCAAGAGTTTGCGAGTGGAAATGAAGTAATAGTTTTTGTCGCAGGTCGAAATAGCTCGAATGGTAAGGTATTATTTCAAGTTTGTAAAAAAGCGAATCCTCGAACTTATTTCGTGGAAAGTGAAAATGAGCTTAAACCAATCTGGTTTGAGGGTGTTAATAGTGTCGGTGTTAGTGGAGCAACCTCAACACCTCAATGGTTAATGGAGCGGATAAAATTAACAATCGAAGATTTATGTAGTCATCATTAATTAATTAAAATAATAACCATCAAAGAAAGAATTGTGTTTAAAGTACTTCAGATGACGGGTGCTCGCACAATGAAACTTTGATAATTGTAAATAAATGTTAGTAGTCACATTTTAGGAGATTTAATGGCAGAAGAGCAGAAGAATACAATCCTGCAGGATATAAATATTGATGATAGTGCAACATCAAAAATTAGAACCACAACACAACCCACCCCAAAATTCAGTCTTGCAAATATCGAAGAGCGGGAATATTCGGAAGAAGAGTATAAAGCTTTATCACGATTGTACGATCAAACATTCACCAACATCCAAGAATATCAAATCGTTAAAGGTAAAATTGTTGCAATCACGGATAACAGTGTTGCAATCGATATTGGATTTAAATCGGAGGGACTTGTACCGATATCAGAATTTCCGAATATTGATGAATTGAAGCCTGGAGATGAGATAGAAGTTTTTTTAGAGAGCGTAGAAAATAAAGATGGACAGCTTGTGCTTTCGCGGAAACGTGCCGATTTCATGCGTACGTGGGAAAAGATTGTTGACGCTCATATTAAAGGGGAGGTACTTACGGGGAAAGTTACACGCCGGATTAAAGGCGGTTTGGTTGTTGATTTGTTTGGATTGGATGCCTTTTTACCTGGCTCTCAGATTGATATTAAACCGGTTAGAGATTTTGATCAATTCCTTGGAAAATCGATGGAATTCAAGGTCGCAAAGATCAATCATCCAAATGAGAATGTTGTTGTAAGTCATAAAGTTCTTATTGAAGCAGAAGTACAAGAACAGCGCAGTGCTATCCTCAATAGCTTAGAAAAAGGTCAGGTGCTCGAAGGGACTGTTAAGGCAATCACCGATTTTGGTGTGTTTGTTGATTTAGGTGGTGTTGATGGACTTATTCATATCACAGATCTTTCTTGGGGACGAATCAATCACCCCTCTGAGGTCCTGAGACTTGATCAAACGATTAATGTTGTCGTGCTCGATTTTGATGAAGCGAAGAGACGAATTTCACTTGGACTTAAACAACTTCAACCACATCCATGGGAGAACATCGAAAATAAATATCCTATTAGTACTAAGGTTACGGGTAAAGTTGTTTCTTTAGCAGATTACGGCGCATTCATCGAGATTGAAAAAGGTATCGAGGGATTAATTCACATATCGGAAATGAGTTGGACTCAGCATATTAAGCATCCTTCACAAGTGGTTTCAATGGGACAGATGGTTGATGCGATAATTTTAAGCTTAGACAAGGAAAATAAAAAGATATCGTTAGGCATGAAGCAGCTTGAGCCTGATCCATGGCTTTCACTTTTACAAAAATATCCAATTGATTCAAAGCATACGGGAACTGTTCGTAATCTCACTAATTTTGGTGTATTTGTCGAACTCGAGGAAGGCGTGGATGGATTGGTTCACATCTCTGATTTATCGTGGACAAAAAAAATCCGCCATCCCGGTGAAATAGTGAAAAAAGGTGATAAGCTTGAAATTGTGATTCTCGGAATTGATGTTGAACAGCGTCGTATCTCACTCGGGTATAAACAGGTAAAAGAGAATCCATGGGAGAATTTTATGGATGTTTATAAAGTCGGAACGGAAACAACCGGTAAAATTGTACGTCTGATTGAAAAAGGTGTTATCGTAGAGATGCCGGATGGTGTTGATGGGTTTGTTCCTATGTCTCAGTTATCATTAACTCAAATGAAAAACATAGCAGAATCCTTCCGTGTGAATGATGTGATTCCATTGACTGTTATTGAGTTTGATAAAGAAGTTAAGAAAATCGTATTATCGGTGGTCGAGTATCTGAAGCACAGAGAACAAAAAACAATCGATGAATACGTTGTAAAACATAAGCTGCAACCGATGACATTGAAGGAAGTTGCTGAAATCTCTACAAAACCGACAGAGCCAATTCCTGAGGAATTCAATGAACCGCCAACATCAGATTTTATGATGTGATTTCCCGAGAACTATTATCTTATGTTAAAAGGAGTTGTCTTTTTAGACAACTCTTTGTATTTTGAACAATGAGAGTTGCATTTCAAACAATCGGATGTAAATTAAACTTCGCAGAGACATCGACGATTGGTCGGCAATTTTTGCAAAGAGAATTTGAGATTATCAACCCGGGCGAAGCATGTGATGTTTATGTGTTGAACACTTGCAGCGTTACAGACCGTGCCGAGCGTGAATGTCGCCAACTTATCCGGCGTATTCTGCGGCATTCTCCGCACGCATTCGTTATCGTAGTTGGCTGTTATGCTCAGCTTAAACCGAATGAGATCGCTTCTATAGAAGGAGTAGATTTGATTTTGGGTTCCCATGAAAAATTTAATATTATTCATTATTTAAATAATTTCAAAAAAAGCGATATTCCACAGATTTTTGTTTCTTGCATCGATGAAGCGGTGGATTTTAATCCGGCATATTCTGCAGATGTTGGTAAACGAACACGTGCATTTCTTAAAATACAAGATGGATGCGATTACAAATGTGCATTCTGTACTGTTCCTTTAGCACGCGGCGAAAGCCGAAGTTTTCCGATTGAAAATATTCTTCTCCAAGCTCATCAAATTGCTGAGAAGGGATATAAAGAAATTGTTCTGACCGGTGTTAACGTCGGAGATTATGGAAGAAAGATTGGAACAAATTTATTTAGTCTGTTGCGAGCTTTAGAAATTGTTGATGGTATCGGGCGAATTCGTATTAGCTCTATTGAACCAAACCTGTTGTCTAAGGAAATGATCGATTTCATTTTAGAATCTGATAAATATTGTAATCATTTTCATATTCCTCTCCAGAGTGGAAATGATGCGATCCTCAAAAAAATGCAACGGCGATGCCTTACCACGGAATACTTTAAATTAATCGAATATATCAAAAAAAAGGATGCAGATGCCGGAATCGGGATTGATGTGATTGTTGGATACCCTGGTGAATCTGACGAATTGTTTGAATCAACATACCAATTCCTGAAACAACTGCCGATTTCGTATCTGCATGTGTTTACATATTCAGAACGCAAAAATACAACGGCTGAACATTGTTCAGAAAAAATTGAACCTCGAATTCGACATGAGAGAAATATTTTGCTTCAAAAACTTAGTCAAGAGAAACGTGCTGCATTTTATTCTTCTTTTGTTGGACGAAAACTTTCCGTACTTTTCGAATCTAATTTACGCCATAATTACATTTCAGGATTAGGTAAAAATTACGTTCGTGTATCAGTTATTGGAGATTATTCAATTGTTAATACAATACAAGATATTACAATCCATAGTATCAAAAAAGATATTTGTATAGGAGAACTGTCAGCCAAACCAATTCCTAAGCTACCAATTTATAAATATGAAGAAACAGTTTTAGCACAATAATTTATTTCGATAGGATTATAATGAGATTCATAATAATATTAATATTGTTGACGGAGTTAGCATTCGCTCAAAAGGGCTCTTTCCTTAATAAAATGGATTATAGATATCAGCATTCGAGTGTTTTGTTTTCTCCTCAGCCAAATGAAAACCTTTCACGCGAAAAGAAAAGTGTTGCACTTGCCGCAGTTTTTTCGTTCATTCTTCCCGGTATGGGGGAATTGTATGCCGGGAATTATTCAAAAGGTAAATATTATACAATCGCTGAAGGTTTGCTATGGATTACTTACATCGGATTTAACCGATATGGTTCATGGGTTCGGGATGATGCGCGTAATTATGCTGTTCGCCACGCAGGAATTTCATTAGCGAACAAGGATGACAGATACTTTGTTGATATCGGTGATTATCTAAATGTTCATGATTATAATGAAGATATGCTGCGGAATCGTGAGAGGCATAAAGTGTTGAACGAACCATCGTATGCATGGAGCTGGGATAGTAAAGCAAATCAAGATTATTATTATGATAGGCGAGTTGAAAGTGATTTAGCATTCAATAATCTGAATTTTGTTGCGGCAGCCATCGGTGTCAATCATCTAATTAGCGCAATTAATGCCGCATTATCGGTAAGATCACAAAATCGATATCTGGAAAATTTAGGATTGCTAGATGTTAACGCTTCGGTCATAGGCGGAATCAATAGCCCACATGGGATAATTTTTTCATTCTCAAAAAGTTTTTGATGAGAAATATCAAACTTCTCCTCGAATATGACGGAACGAATTATGTTGGCTGGCAGCGGCAGCAAAACGGGAAAAGTATTCAGGGTGAAATTGAAACAGTGCTGAAACAAATTCTTCAAGAGAGTATAAGTGTCGTCGGTGCTGGCAGGACCGATGCAGGAGTTCATGCACGAGGGCAAGTGGCTAATTTTCGTACTGAAACTGAACCTGACCTCTTAGAGATAAAAAGTGGACTGAATGGACTCCTTCCTGAAGATATCGTGGTTCAAAAAATTGAGGAAGTTGATCACGAGTTTCACGCACGCTTCAGTGCAAAGGAACGTGAGTATTCATATCAGATAATCCAAGCTCCTTCGGCATTTATCAGAAATTTCTCATGGCAAATCAAATATTCTCTTGATTATGAGTTAATGCAGCGAGCAGCTAAAGTTCTTATCGGGAATCATGATTTTGGATCGTTCTGTAAAGCTAATTCTGACGTTGAGCACCATCGCTGTATTGTTAGCGAAGCATGTTGGGATTATAATATACCCGCTCTCCGATTTGTGATTCGAGCAAACCGTTTTTTGCACGGAATGATTCGAACGCTTGTAGGAACAATGGTGGATTTGGGAAGAGGGTATATTTCATTCGAGGAATATTCAAAAATTTTCGAATCGAAAAAACGATCTGAAGCCGGCATGTCGGTCCCTGCCAAAGGATTAATTTTAGAAAAAGTTTTTTATTAAGAGGTTATTATGACTAATTATACAAAGCTACACATAATAATAGTTTTAAGTTTGTTAACATTCGCATTGAATTGCGCACTTAATATATTCCCTGATTCAGAAGATATCAAGTTAGGTAAACAAATTGATGGTGAGATTCGTAAGAATCCCAATGAGTATCCAATTTTGCAAAATCGGCCTGATATTAAAGAATATGTTACAAGTATAGGTAACAAAATTCTTGGGTCACCCGCAATAACAAAACGAAGTGTGTACGCTTATCAGTATGAAATAATTCAGAACGACTCGGTTATTAATGCGTTTTGTACACCTGGTGGATATATATATGTTTACACTGGATTATTGAAATTTGTAGATAATGAAGCAACCCTGGCGGGAATAATCAGTCATGAAATTGCACATGCAGAGAGACGTCATGCAACTAAGAGAATGACGAAATCATATGGTGCACAGATTTTGCTCGGCTTAATCTTAGGTGAAAAACCCTCTCAGGTTGCTGCGATTACCGCTAACCTGTTTACCGGCTTGGCAATACTCGCTAACAGCCGATCAGATGAAACAGAAGCCGATGAATTCTCAATAAAGTATCTTACAAGCACTCAATATTATCCAGGTGCGATTACATTTTTCTTCGAGAAGATGCAGCATCAAAAAGGGGGAAAAGGTGGCGGGGCGTTAGAACGTTTACTTTCAACACATCCGTTGGATAAAGACCGCATCGCACATGTTAAACAGGTGATTACATCGATTGGCAATCCAACACCGACAGAAGCAAACACACTTGCTGCGGAATATCAAGCATTTAAGCAAAAATTACCTTAAGGATAATAAGCCATCGAGGTGATATTCGTCAAGGATTAAAAAAATTTTTTACATCCTAAAAAATAATCTTTGACAGAATACAAATTTTTCTGTATAATTTTACTACGGAGTTAGCAAAAATGCTAATTAAACAGCAAAAATATGGAAGCAAAATAGGGAAAGGGAATTTCCAGAGAGGATATTAATTTAAAGAGACTACTGAAAAATTCAAAACAATACATCTCGCAAAGCTCGCCAAGGTCGCAAAGGAATTGTTGTGTTAAAAAATCAAACCTTACCGCTCTTTGCGCCCTTTGTCACGAAGTGATGCCTTTCCGGAAGAATCCTTCGGATCGGCACGAGAAACAATATTTCAGATGTCTCTTAAAATTAATGCATTATAAATTATCTGGAGGTATATTCCATGATAAAATATTTTTTTCCATAATCGTAATTGCGCTACTCATTGGGTGCAATAAAAAAGATAATGTAACGGGGGCCTCCTTATGTTCCGAGTGTTGTTCAATATGACACTCTTTCGAAGGAGAGTATGAATTATGGTTGGGGATTTTTAGATAATGTTGTTATTAATAACGATGCAGAATATGATAGTATAGTTAGGAAGAGGGCACCTCTTGTGGCTGCTATTGATTTTGAAAAATATACTTTATTAGGTCAGCATGCAGGAGGGGGCGGCTGTATTGAGCCGGGATGTAAGATAACAATCCTGAGGAATGACATTGAGAAAAAGTATGTCTATAATGTGCGTGTTTTACAATATGGAAGTTGTCAATTAGCACACTTGCGATATCAATGGGTATTGATTTCAAAGATATTACCAGGATATACTGTTGAATTTAAAAAGGAAACAGAGATAATCTATATATACTGAGGATTTATGGGAGAAAGGAATGTGACCATGAAAATATTCCGAGACATCATAGTTTCCATTTGCATAACGTGTAGATAGGAACTAACTGCATCGCCCGCTGTCAATATTCATATCCCACTTACTATTTCTGTAGAAGATATTGGAGTTACCGAAGCATTGCTTAAATTAAAAGCTGATGGTTTTGAAATCGGTGAGGTAAATAGATAGGAAGGAAGAAGTTGAAAATAATGGATGGCTATGCTGATAAAGAAGCATAAAATAATTATGGACACACACACGGGAATCTTTGTGGAGGACTCCTTATGGTGAAGAACGCTTACTTTTAGATTGATATTGGATGAGAAAAACACGGTGTTTTGCAGGTTAAAAATATTAAGTATGTGTGGTTTACTAGTTTATTTTATATACAACTCATTTTACGGATGTAAAGAAAAAGTTAGTGGACCTCCAAATAATACACCAAAGCCCGGCAAGCGGGATTATGTGTGGTCCATAGACAGCATCGACTACGGCGAAAGGGTGACCCGTGTACAGTTACAATCCATTTGGGGGAGTTCAGCATCTGATGTTTGGGGTGCAGCAGGTGACGCGCCCGATGTGCGAGATTGCCTATGGCACTATAATGGTTTGAAGTGGTCTCGTGCAACAGCAGGTACTCCCATTACTGAATTTACAGGTAATAAGACTGTCTATGCTGTATGGGGAACTGCAAGAAATAATGTATGGGCATTTGGGCGAAAAATAAATCAAGGAGTGTTGAGTGCATTCATAATGCATTTTGATGGCACTCGCTGGGTAGATGCAACACCAAGCCACATCGCCAGTATAAGCAGCACACTTTACACAGTGCACGGGATTAACAGCGACAATATTTGGGTTGGAGGGTATGAGTATGCACTGCATTATAATGGGAGTCAGTGGACATCCTTTATGGTTGCAGAAAGCAGTATCGTTGGATCCATTTACAGCAACAATACCCATATTTACTCTATCGGGTACAACGCTTGGGGGAGAAGTACATATTCTCTCTTTAAATATAGTGGTGAAAACTTTGAAATGCTAGATTCTTCTACACTGAGCGAAAATAAATTCGGAGTTTGGATAGCATCAATAGGAAATAAGTTGATCACCTTTACAGATGGGGTAATTACAACTCTGATCTTAACTGATGGGCGGATAGATCCAAACCAGTGGACAAGGGAATTTTCAACTGCAACTTTATTTGCAAATCGTTTTGTTCAGAATGCAAGAAATATTTTTGCAGTTGGTGTGTTTGATCTTATTTACCATTATAATGGAATTGACTGGCAAAGAATTCATATAAACGTGCCAGGTCATATATTGTCTCCTCAGGGTACATACTGGGCCGTGTGGACGGATAGTAAAGAGGTTTTCATTTGTGAATCAGTAGAGAAAGGAATTATATATCATGGACGTTAAGTATTGTATAAAAGATGTTTTCCCTTGGAAAAACGATTCTGTGATTATACTATTTGTGCAAGTTTTTCTAATTTTTACTTTTACTTCTTGTGGCTACACGATCTTGAAAACAGAGATTCGGGAAAAAGATGAGACCAATAGTGAAGTTCATATTAATTATTTTTTAAAAGATCCCGAGAACATGACGGATGATGAAAAACTAAATGTTCTCTGCTCGACGTGGAAAGGTTTAATTGTTAAAAGCTCGTTTGATAAACCAATCGCTATTGACACTGTATTCGAATTTACAATTAATCAGGATGGGACATTTGTATTGGACAGTCAAATTGGTTTCTTTGAAGGATCTTGGACATTTGAAGTAACACCACATAATAAAAGCGGATTTTTATTATGTCTGTACAGTACTTTCCCGGAACCGTTGATTAACTGGTGTCATGTTGGGTATTTTAGACACTGGGGATTACAAATTTATTCACACATGAAAGTTAACGTTTTTGACTTTGTATGGAATCTAACTCGATTATAATAAACAAAAACTAAAACAATAAACTATATTTCAAAAAGCCGATCCGTTATGAATCGGCTTTTTTATTTATCCATAGAATTTATTAAAATAAGTAGTAATGCCAATTCATACTAAACGAAAGAAAAGATAAATGTTGACAAAACTGTTCAAAAAATTCTTATATATACTATTATCTGTAGTGATTTTGTCATCGATTAATCTCTATTCGCAGGTTAAGCTCGAGTGGGTAGCACGTTATGACGGACCGAGCAAACTTTCTGAATATGTAAATGCAATGACGATCGACTCGATAGGGAATGTGTATGTAACTGGAAGGGATAGTGAAGAACCATATGGATTTGTAACAATAAAATTTAACTCAAGCGGACAGATTGTGTGGTCAAAGAGATTTACGGCTGAACTTTTTCCAGGTTCAAGAGCAATAGATGTTGATGGGCAAGGCAATGTTTATATAGGTGGCATCACCGACACGGATTATCTGATTGTAAAATATGATTCAAACGGTGTACTGCAATGGTATAAAACTTACCGAGGAAGCGGCCCGGGACGCCATGAATTAGTAGATATGGTTCTTGATAATACAGGTAATATTAGTGTAGCAGTTACAGGGTCGTCAGATAATTTGAGTACAGGCAGAGATATCGGAACACTAAAATACGATACGTCTGGGGATACATTATGGGTAAGAAATTACAGCAGGCTCAATAACACACTTGAGTTTGCTACTGGAATGGATATTGACATTTTCGGTGTAATTACTGTATCAGGTAATACAAAACTTAGCTTGCAGCCACAACATATACTCACATTAAGCTACGACGTAAACGGCACGTTACGCTGGGCGCAAACGTGGAGTGGACCCGGGAATAAGTGGGATGGTGCTGCTGATGTAGCGGTTGATAAAAACGGGAATACGTATGTAACAGGAGCTGCGTATTTTGATACGATAAAACAAGATTTTTGCACGATGAGGTATGACTACGACGGGAACTTGAAATGGGTAAGGAATTTCAACCTAGCACAATACAATACAAGTTATGGGGAATTTATTAAAGTAGATCCGTTCGGGAATGTTATTGCTGCCGGAGGAGTACATTCAACCTTTCTTGATTACTGCACGATTAAATATGATTCTCTTGGCAACCAATTATGGGTGAGAACATATAATGGGATTGCAAACCAAAGCGATTTTGTTTCTGGATTAGCTATTGACCGATTTGGTTCAATATATGTAACTGGCAGAGCAAACGAAACGTCTACTTTATATAAAATATATACCATCAAGTATGACAAAAACGGAAATCAAATATGGCTTCAGAAATATCCTGACGGCGATACAATATCAAGTCCAGCAGCAATACTTGTTGACAAAGATTTGAATGTGTATATTGGAGGTATCATTGCGGTTTATTCACCTTTGGGTGCAACAAGCGATATTATAATTTTGAAATACTCGCAGCAGGCAACGTCTGTTGAGCCGATTTCTCATGAAGTTCCAGAAGGATTTACGCTGTATCAAAATTATCCGAATCCGTTTAATCCGAGCAC
>CAYYIJ010000020.1:0-27987 GCA_964471945.1 uncultured Chlorobiaceae bacterium | reverse complement strand
TCATTTTCGCATGTTTTTCTCCTCTCTTGGGGAAGTTGCTCAAGTCGGGAAAAATCCCGTCCTCTTTTCGAGAACGGGATTTTTGGTTATTCAAAAAATTTAAATTAGATCTTCTGAACGTTCGCAGCTTGAAGTCCTTTCGGACCACGTTCGACTTCAAATTCCACTTTATCGCCTTCGTTTAGGTTTTTATACCCGTCGCCGACGATTGACTTGAAGTGTACGAATACATCTTCTCCGCCTTGTCGTGAAATAAAACCGAAGCCCTTTGCTCCGTTGAACCATTTAACTGTACCCTTTTCCATGGTACGAATCCTTTCTTGTTCGCTGAGGGCGAACTTATTTATTTACCCGATGCCCTGGGTGAGGTGTACGCTTCCTTTGTATGCTCTTAAAACTTCAATCGACGGTTACGGTTTACAAAAATTTACCTTGACCTGCGATTAGGATTGACGGGTTGATGACTTAACTCGTTTTGCGATACACACTTAGCAGTGGTTCGAACGGTACATCAGCACGATCTTAAAAGCTTAGCATCCATACCATTTCGGCTATGGAACCATCCCATACGGGAAAACAACGGTGTACTGTTGATTGCGAAAATAATATAATGATTACTTATACCAAATTCAAATCGGGATAACAGTTTATCCTTTTTCAATTTTAGGTCGTAAAAAATGGGTTGCGCACGAGATACACGGATCATAATTACGGATAGCTTGCTCGCACTGCCATGCGAGTTTTTCAACCGGTAATTTAAGATTATTCTTGACATAGTGGAATATATCGCGCTCAATTATCTTTTGGTTCTGTGATGTGGGTGGCACTATCTTCGCGGCAAGTATTCTCCCTTCATAGTCAAGCCAGAAGCGATGATAGAGAATTCCGCGAGGTGCCTCAGTACATCCGTATCCAGTGCCTGCTTTTGTATAGATTTCAACAAAAGGTTTTTCTGGTCGCTTGTACTCTTGAATCAACCTGATCACTTCCTCAAATGCAAAAACTAACTCAACACTCCGAACAATAATACTCTTGAATGGATTATTACAAGTGTGATCAAGTCCAGCTGCCTTTGCGGATTTTTGGGCTTTAGGTGTAAGGCGATCGAAGTTAAGATTATAACGAGCAAGTGGTCCAACAAGATAAAGGCAGCTCCCTACCTGTGCAGAGTGGAGTGCATTTGAATGTTCGACATGTTCTTCCATAAAATGTTTCTCATATTCTTGAATCGAAATATCCAATCCTTTATTGGAGACAAGTCTTCCTTCGGTGATCGGATATTCGTCTGGATGACGAAGAGAAACGAATTCATAGTCTTGCTCGAAATCCGGAAAGTTGAATGTTGAAGTCCATTTTACTGTTTCTATCGATGCTTCGAGTGCCCACTTTAGTTTTTGAAGTATTGATTTCAATTCAGATTCATAAGGAACATGATAGAATCCCCCAACCCGTGGGTTAATGGGATGAATTTCACGTCCGCCTATGATCGTCATAAGCATGTTTCCAATTTTTTTTATCTCTAATCCACGCTTGACAATCTCCGGATACTTTTGTGCAATCTGGAGAGCATCCTGAAATCCTAAAAAATCTGGTGCATGGAGCATATACACATGCAGTGCATGGCTTTCAATCCATTCACCGCAATAAAGTAATCGCCGAAGCGCTCGCAATTGTCCTTCTATCTTTATTTCCAAAGCATCTTCCATCGCTTGTGATGAACTCATTTGGTATGCCACCGGACAGATACCACAAATGCGTGCGGTAAGATCAGGTGCCTCCATGAATTTTCGTCCCCGTAGGAATGCTTCAAAGAATCGGGGTGGCTCAAAAATCTTAAACTTTACCTCTTTTACTTTACTATCTTTAATTTTTACCAACAATCCCCCTTCTCCTTCAACACGAGCTAGATAATCAACTTTTAGAATCTTGCTGGACCGAATTTTATGTTTCATGCCGTTCACTTTCTAATCGGAATTCTTTTGCGTATGCATTGATACCACGGTATAATCGCAGGATGTCCTGTTTGTTCATATTTTTCTTATTTAAAACATTCGAAAGAGAGGATGGATTAGGTGTTTCCTTTGGACCAAAACAACCGAAACATCCTCGATTAAATGAGGGACAAAGTGCGTTGCATCCGGCTTGTGTTACAGGTCCGAGACAGACTTGTTCATGGGCAACCATTCTGCAAACGATGGCGCGCATTTTACATTCTATACACACACTGTATGTCGGTATATTCGGTTTACGGTAATTTAAGCATGCGTTTATAACTTCGACGAGTTGATATTTATCAACGGGACAACCTCTGAGTTGAAAATCGACTTTAATATGATCGGATATCGGTGTTGATTTATCTAAAGTTGAAATATATTGAGGTGATGCATAAACGATAGAGGTAAATTCTTTTACATCCACAAAATTCCTCAAAGCTTGAATACCACCTGATGTAGCACAGGCACCGATAGTAATGAGCATTTTTGATTGTCGACGTATGGTGTGGATGCGTTCAGCATCATGAGGCGTTGTTATAGAACCTTCAACCAATGAAATATCATACGGACCTTTTTTAGCCGCGCGCGATGCCTCGGGAAAATATGCAATATCAATTATATTCGCAATTGTGAGCAATTCATCTTCGCAATCAAGAATACTTAACTGGCATCCATCGCATGAAGAAAATTTCCATACGGCAAGTTTTGGTTTTACTTTCTTTATCATACTATATTTCTCTTTTAAGTAAGAGATTTTTGACTGTGGGATATGAGAATATAGGCCCATCTTTACAAATAAATGTTGGTCCATATTGGCAGTGTCCGCAGAAACCAACACCGCATTTCATATTTCGTTCCATCGAGAGGTAGATATTCTCGAGCGATATGCCATTTTTCTGGAGTTCTTGAATGGTAAATCGCATCATGATTTCCGGTCCACAGATCATTGCTATAGTATTGAAGGAATCAAAGTGTGCACGGGAAATAAGGGTTGTAACTACACCAACTATACCTCGCCATTCGGATGTTGCATGATCGACTGTTAATAGAACTTCAACATCGAACCGTGAGCGCCAACTCTCAATCTCTGTTCTATACAGAATATCCGCCGGTGTCCGTGTTCCATAGAGAAGAACTATATTTCCGTATTTTTCACGGTGAGCAAGCAGATGATAAATCGAGGGCCTCAATGGCGCTAAACCGATACCACCTGCGACAATAACGATATCGTATCCTATCGATTCTCCGAGTGGCCACTTGCTTCCGAAAGGACCTCGAACACCGAGGAAATCGCCCTTCTTCAATTTTTTCATATTCTTAGTTATATTACCGACAGCACGAATCGTATGTACAAGTTTCTTGTCGTCAGCAGGATGACCGCTAATTGAAATGGGAATCTCTCCTATCCCGAATAAATAAAGCATGTTAAATTGACCAGGTACGAATTTGAATCCATCTCTCGAAGGTTTCAGATCGAAAGTAAATGTATCGTGTGTTTCTTTTTTTATCCGTGTGATGCGGAATAATTCCGGCATCATTTCTGGACGGGCAACGACATCAGTTTTTTGCTTACGGTTTGCTACCATAAATGTCAACCAATCTTATTCGTGTTGATTCAAGTCTCTGATCGACAATCGATGCGAACCGTTTTAACAGCTCGTATCCAAGGTTATGATCAGTTTCGCACTTATTACGAAGACATTTACCATCGAGCGCTATTGCCCGGGTAAGCTCAGTTGCAACCGCATCGAATCTCCACTGATATGGTGGAATTAACCACGACCAGCCAAGCACTTCTCCATCAGTTAGCGTATCAATGATAATCGATCCCTGACCTGAAGTATAAACTTGTAATGCGACTTTTCCTTGTCTTACTATGTAGAACTGATTTGCTTCTTCACCTTCTCGAAAAATTATCTGACCTGCATCAAAACGAACATTAGTAGCACATCCAGTGATTAAGTGAATATGTTCTTGATCAAGCCCCTTGATGAATGGATGTTCACTAAGCAAAACTTCAAGAGTTTCCATTATAGGTTTTCCTTTATTAAAATATTCGATGGATTATTTTGTTCACTAATTTTTAATGAATTGATTTCTTCAGTAACATCGATACCTGCCGGACACCATGTAATACATCGCCCACAACCAACACAGCCAAGCGTGCCAAATTGATCTTGCCATGATGCAAATTTATGTGTAAGCCATTGTCGGTATCTTGAGTAAACGGATGGTCGAATGCTTCCACCATGAATGTATGAGAAATCCATAGTAAAACACGAATCCCATTTTCGCCATCGTTCTGTTTGGTTTCCAGTAAGATCAGTAACATCCTCAACCGTTGAGCAGAAACATGTCGGACACACCATCGTACAATTAGCGCACGTCAAGCATCGCTTTGCTATTTCTTGCCAGCAAGGGCTCTCAGAATTGTTGTACAGCGTTTGTTTAATTCCAGTCGTATCGATGGTACGTCCCATTTTTGTTTTAGTTTTATCTACTAAGCTTGCTGCTGTTTCAATCTCGTGAATATTCGCTTCTGTACAGGGAATCTCGTTGAGAATTTCCAAACCCTTTGGTGTACCGGCAGATACAACAAAATAATGGCGTTCCTCATTAACAACTTCTGTCATCACGAGATCATATCCTTGAGTTATTTCAGGACCAGTGTTCATCGAATAACAAAAACATGTTCCACCTGCTTGTGTACAATTAACCGCAGCGATGAAAATGTTTGACCGGCGATTTCGATATCGATGATCATTAAAAGGACTGTTGATAAATACTTTATCTAGGATGGATATTGCGTTCAGGTCACAAGATCGAACACCAAGGAAGGCAAAATTTTGGTTTTCAGCGGCTTCGGGTATGATTGTGAATTTATTTCCCTCTCGTTTTGATTTCCACCATAGAGACTTTGGATTATGCAATAAAGATTTCCACGAATGCGGTGTGCTGTTAAAACCGAAGAGAGCTTGATTACTTTGATTGAGCAACCGATACTTCCCTGAATTTTGTTCATCACTCCACCCTAATGGAAGGTCGCTGCTATTCCGAATTGTATCATATATAATTGCACGATCGTGAACTTTAGGTCCGATGACCTTGTACCCTCTTTTTGTAATTGCGTTAATCAGAAAATCAAAATGTTTTCGGTCAATAACAACGACCTTTGTAAAATCTTGCTCTGTTTTTTTTAAATCATTCACGGTGGATGTTTTTATATTCGGTTGAAAATATTAACTGTAACAAGTCCAATACTATGCCAATAGAAAAATTGCAGTAACAGATAATGTAATGAACTATCTTATTATGTCTTTCTCACTGTTGAAAATACGGATAATGTTTTTTTCAAGGTTAAGAAATTATTCTTTTTTTTGTAAGAATTCAATATATTTTTCTTAGAAATTATGGCATAACGATTGAAGCTTTTATTAAATCATTCACAATGTTCTTAAAAAATGTATACAAAATGATAGTATGATTCAGGATAATAAATTAATAGATGCTGATTTGACTGTGTTGATGAAGAAATACGACAGTCCTGGTCCCAGATATACAAGCTACCCGACTGCACCAATGTTTTCGAAGTTATTCGGTTATGAACAATATAAAGAAGAATTAAAAAAAACAAACCTGCCAGAAAATACTTCTGATATTTCGCTTTACGTTCACATCCCGTTCTGTGATACTCTCTGTTACTTTTGTGGATGCACATCGATTATTACTAAGAATCGAGAACGTATTAAGAAGTATATTCATTATCTTAAACAAGAAATTGAATTGTTATCTTCTTATATTGCGCCTCAGCGAAAAATCGTTCAGATGCACTGGGGGGGAGGTACACCAACTTTTCTAACCCCTTACGAAATTTCTGACTTAACAGCATATATCAAAAATCGATTTCAATTTAATGATAATTCAGAGGTAAGTATTGAAGTCGATCCAAGAGATTTGACTTTCAATCATATGGAAGCGTTGCGGTTTAATGGTTTCAATCGAATCAGCATGGGTGTGCAGGATTTCGATGAAAATGTTCTTACCGCAATAAACCGAAATCAAGGAGAAGAAATTTCTCGACAGGCAATCCAATGGTCTCGTTCCTTAGGATTTTCAGGTATCAATATCGATTTAGTTTATGGATTGCCGCTTCAAACCGTCGAGTCGTTCGAGAGAACACTCGATAAGATTATCGAAATATCACCTAATCGCATTGCGGTATATAATTTTGCATATGTTCCCTGGATGAAAACGCATCAAAAACTTATGAGACCAGAGGACTTACCCACACCGGAACAGAAGTTGAAGATTCTTCTGCTCACGATACATAAATTTACAGAAGCAGGATATGTTTACATTGGAATGGATCATTTTGCCAAATCCGATGACGAATTATCAATAGCTCAAAAGGAAAAAACTCTCCATCGAAATTTTCAGGGATATTCGACAAAAGCCGGCTGTGATCTTTTCGGAATTGGTATGTCCTCGATCAGTCACTTCGCAAACAACTATGCCCAGAATACGAAATTATTATCTGACTATTATAAAGCGTTCGACGCAAACAACTTTGCCACCGAAGTTGGATATCGAATGTCATTCGATGATCAACTGCGGAAATATGTTATCATGCGGTTGATGTGCGATCTCACGCTCGACATCCGGGAAGTTGAAGAGAAGTATCATATTAATTTCAATAAATATTTTTATGATTCTTTGGAAAAAATTAAGCCGCTTATCGACGATGCCCTGATCCAACGGAACGATAAAGCACTTCTGGTAACAGAAACTGGGAGGATGTTTCTCCGGAATATTGCAATGTGTTTCGATGTATATATATCAATATTGCGAAAAGAAAAACCAATTTATTCTCGAACTATTTAACAAAGTATTTTCCTATGCCAGAAAAAATATTAGTTGTCGACGATGAACAGATTATTCGTGAATCGGTCTCCTATATATTAACAAAGGAAGGATACATAGTTAGTGAAGCAAACAATGGCAGAGCCGCTTACGACAAACTAGTGGTAGAACCATTCGATCTTGTCATCACCGATCTTGAGATGCCTGAGATGAAAGGTATCGAGTTACTTCAAAAAATCATGCAGATGAATTCGGAAGCATCCGTAATAATGATAACAGCCTACGGATCGTTAGAGACAGCTATATCTGCGCTCCGCTTAGGTGCGTGTGATTATATTCTGAAGCCGATCGAGTTTGATGAACTGTTAGTAAAAATCCATAGACTTTTCAAGCACAAGAAACTTAAGCTCGAAAATCAATATCTTCGCCATGAACTGCACCGGGATGCAGACGTCACTAATCTTATCGGAAAAAGCCCTCCAATGCAACAAGTGTTCGATTTTATTACCAAAGTTTCAGCAACCGATAGCACCGTACTTGTAACCGGAAAAAGTGGAACAGGAAAAGAACTGGTTGCCAAAGCAATTCATTTCAACAGTTCACGAAAGGATCAACCCTTTATCACCGTTAATTGTGGTGCTATTCCAGAAACATTGTTTGAAAGCGAGCTTTTCGGACATAAGAAAGGAGCATTTACTGGCGCAGTGGCAGATAAAGTAGGTTATTTCAAAGCTGCTGATAATGGCACACTTTTTCTCGATGAAATTAGTGAGATGCCGATACAACTTCAGGTGAAACTTCTTCGAGCTATTGAACAAAAGGATATTACACCGGTTGGTATGTCGACTTCAATCGCAGTTGATGTTCGCTATATCATAGCGACAAACCGGGATCTTCAAAAAGAAGTTGCATCTGGACGGTTTCGCGAAGATTTATTCTATCGTCTTAATGTTATCGATATCAAATTACCCTCGATTGCTGAACGTAAGGAAGATATACCTCTATTAGTAGAGCATTTCGTAAAAAAATTCAGCCAAGAAATGAAAAAAGATATCCATGGTGTAGATAACGCGGCTATGCAGTTATTAATTCAACATGAGTGGAAAGGTGAGATCCGCGAACTAGAGAATATTATCGAGAGAGCGATTATCTTTTGCAACAACAAGTATATTTCACCTAATGAATTGCCAGAACTATTCCGCACAGGAACAAATATAGAATCATCTGAAAATTTCACGTCGCTTGAAATAGCAATGAATAATTTAGAGCGGCAATATATTTTAGCCGAATTGCGAAAACATAATTTTAATAAAGAAAAAACAGCTCAGATTCTCAAAATTAGTTTACCAACACTATACAGACGGATCAAGGATCTTCATATTCCTCAAGAGTAGTTAAATCGACATTTTTTTTCTGAAAATATTTTTGTATATTATCAATGGTTTTCGAATAAACAGCTCTGAAAATCTTGTATGAGCGATAAAATAAAACAAAAGATTCTTGTGCCGACGGATTTCTCTAAACTTTCGTTAAGTGCAATGGAATATGCGTCGATATTTTTTGAGCTTCAGAGTTCGAAGATTTATTTAGTGCATGTGTTAGAAAAATTACAAAACAGAGCGTCGAAAAGGTACAACAAAACCTCTGATAAATCTTTTTTGGAAAATGAAAGAACCGCAAGAAAGCAGTTACACCAAATTACATCACAATATTTTTCGACATGCGGTGAAGTGAGAGAGGTGATCTGCTATGGTGAGCCGTTCAGAGAAATTGTTCGACTCGCTCAGGATGAAAAAATTGATATCATCGTAATCTCAACCCATGGACGCACCGGTATAGCGCATGTCTTACTTGGAAGTGTTGCCGAAAAAGTTGTACGTTATTCTTCAGTACCGGTCTTATCGGTAAAACCGAGAAGAGTTCAGATGAAGTTGATGGAACAAGAAGATATTGATGAACAACTTCACTTGAAGATGAAAATTTAATAATAAATAAATTCTACTTACTAAATAATTTATAATAAAGGAACTATATGAAACATATAATCACAATGCTTATGCTAACCGCATTTGTAACTCTGCTCGTTACTTCCGGATTAACACAAGAGAAAAAAGAGAAAGCAGAAAAGGCACTAAACAAATATATCGGTGTTAAAGGTTGCTCGATGTGCCATAAATCTGATGCAAAAGGTAATCAGTTCAAGGTGTGGGGAGAATCGCAACATGCAAAAGCATTCACAACGCTGACTTCGGAGGCATCGGTAAAAATCGCAAAAGAAAAAGGTTTAAAGAAGCCGGCCTCTGAATCACCGGAATGTCTCACTTGCCATGCTGTTACCGCGGATACGAAATTGTTTGAGAAGGGCTTCGATGTTAAAGAAGGAGTTCAGTGCGAATCATGCCATGGTGCTGGTTCAGCGTACAAAACTATGCCGATAATGAAAGATAAAGTAAAATCAATTGCTGCCGGCATGACAGAATATAAAGACGAAGCGGCAATCGAAGCACAGTGTATTACATGTCACAATGAAAAAAGTCCTACATTCAAAGGATTTAAGTTTAAAGATGCCTGGGCTAAAGTAATTCACGCAGCAAAGAAACCAGAAACAAAGCAATAAATAAATTTAACACTATTCTAAATAATCACCCCGCCAGTATATCAATCATATGGTTGCTCACGGCTAGCGGGGTTTTTTATTGTACTGTAGGACTAATGAAATCTTTATTTTTCTTTTTATTTACTAATCTATTCTTCTGGATAACCCCTTTATTTGCTCAGTCGAATTCAGATTGTTTTTCTTGCCATAGCGATAATTCTTTATCGATGGAGAGACGGGGAAAACAGATTCCCCTATTTGTTGATGAATCAGCTTATAACAAATCTATTCATCAACAATTAAACTGTATTGATTGCCATGAAGGATTTAAAGCAGATGATATTCCCCACAGAAAAAAAATTAAACAGGTAAATTGTTTAACCTGCCATGAGGATGTTCCATCCAAGCACGTGTTTCATCCACAACTTGGGAAAGATATTTCTGAGGGTAGAATACCAAGCATTACTTGCAGTAATTGCCACGGTAAACACGATATTATTTCTTCAAAGCAGACAGAATCAAAATTTCATGAATCAAAAGTCTCAGAATTTTGTGCAGAATGTCATTCGGACGTAAAAGAAAAATTCATTTCTTCAGAACACGGTCGTGCATTGACGAAAGGAGTTAAAAATGCACCCAATTGCTTGACGTGTCATCGTCTTGAACTATCTAATCTTAACGGAATCCGAGATTCGTTAACATATAAAATCGCTCAAGAAAAAATTTGCCTTTCCTGTCATCTCGATAATCCTGAGGTGCGGGCAAGAACCTCACCATCAGCAGGATTCATTGCTGCCTATGAGAAAAGTATCCATGGTTATGCATTGCTTCATGGGAATGCAAAAGCGGCAAACTGTGTTGATTGCCACGGCAGCCATGATATGCAAAAAAGTTACGAGGCAACTTCACATGTACATAAGTTGCACATATCTGAGACTTGTGCCAAGTGCCATTCCAACATAGCGAGAGAATACGATGAAAGCATTCATGGATTGGCACTTAAAAAAGGAATAAAAGATTCACCATCCTGCATTGACTGCCATGGTGAGCATGAGATCATGGCACACGATGATCCTCGGTCACGTGTAGCCCCTATGAATGTATCAGGACAAGTTTGTTCCCCTTGCCATAGTTCATTGAAACTTTCCGAAAAATACGGAATCACACCAGGCCGTTATGAATCTTTTTTCGATAGTTATCATGGGCTTGCAATAAAAGCAGGCTCTGTTGAAGTTGCTAATTGTGCAAGCTGCCATGGTGTTCATAATATTAAACCTTCAACAGATTCCACATCTATGATTTCAAAAGCTAATCTGGTTACTACTTGTGGTAAGTGCCATCCCGGTGCGAATGAACGCTTTACAATTGGTTTAGTTCATAGTACTACAAAAAGCAAAGAAGAACCGCTTCTTTATTGGATAGCGACTATTTATATCATTATCATTATCGTAACGATAGGAGGAATGTTTTTTCATAATTTACTTGACTTCATCAAGAAATCGAAACGGAAATTGATGATAAGAAGGGGACTAATTCATGAAGAGCATTTTGGAACACGCATGTACCTTCGAATGTCGCTTAACGAACGTATACAACACGCAGCATTATTAGTAAGCTTTGTTACACTTGTACTAACTGGTTTTGCATTAAAATTCCCCGATGCATGGTGGGTTACACCCATTCAGAGTATCAGTCCGAAAGTTTTTGAAATTCGTGGAATACTACACCGCATCGCAGCAGTTGTTATGGTGGTGGTTAGTTTTTATCACATATGGTACTTGTTTTCAAATCAAAGAGGTAAACAACTATTAAAAGATTTATTACCAACTTTAAAGGATTTATCAGATTTTATTGCTGCATTTAAATATTATTTGGGAATCTCTCTGTCAAAACCAAAGTTTGGTAGATTCAGTTATATAGAAAAAGCCGAATATTGGGCGCTTATATGGGGAACAATTGTAATGACAATTACAGGTTTTATCCTTTGGTTCGACAATACATTTATGGGATTAATAACAAAATTGGGATGGGATGCTGCACGTGTTATCCATTATTATGAAGCATGGTTAGCAACGCTTGCAATTATTGTTTGGCATTTTTACTTTGTTATATTTAATCCCGATGTATATCCAATTAATCTAGCTTTCTGGAAAGGAACTCTAACTGAAGAAGAAATGATAGATGAACACCCCCTTGAATTAGAAGAAATTAAACAAAAAGAATTACAATCAGAAATAACACAATCAGAGAATTCTCAAAAAAGTTAAATGGATAATTTTTGTATTAGAGCAAATTGAAAATGTTGCATGGATTCAAAATAAGGCTAACCTCTATATTATTTCTTACTATTACCAATGGAATAGGTCAAGCCCTCGCTCAAGAGAATAATGATTGCTTTTCATGTCATAGTGATATCTCAATAGCTGGAACACGTAAAGGAAAAACAATATCTGTTTTTACCGATGAGACGAAATTTTCTCAATCAGTTCATGGGTCATTAGCTTGCACTGCTTGCCATACAGACTTGGAAGGTAAAGAAATTCCCCATGAAGAAGAATTAACAGCAGTTAATTGTGGAAATTGCCATTCAGAAATAGCTGAGTTACATGATAAATCACTTCACGGTAAAGCTTTAACGAAAGGAGATCCTCTCGCTCCACATTGTTACGATTGTCATGGTAAGCACGACATACAAACATCCAAGAACCACGATTCACCTACATCACCCCTGAAAGTTCCATTTACATGCGGGAAATGTCATCAGGAAGGTTCCCCTGTTCAAAAACAAAGAATTATTCATCAGGACCATATTATTGAAAACTATTCTGAAAGTATTCACGGGGAGGGATTACTAAGGAAAGGGTTAATTGTTGCTCCCCATTGCGCTTCATGTCACACTGCTCATTCAATATTACCTCATACAAATACTACTTCATCAATCTCAAGGAAAAATATTGCCTCGACATGTGCTAAATGTCATGCTGAGATTGAAGCAGTCCATCGCAAAGTCATTAAAGGTGAATTGTGGGAAAAACAGGCACACGTGCTTCCTGCTTGCGTTGATTGCCATCAGCCGCATAAAGTTAGAAAGGTTTATTATGATCAAGGCATGGCAGATAAAGATTGCATGAGATGCCATGATAAGGATGAGTTAAAATCTTCCAAAGACGGGCGTTCACTATATGTGAAGTATGATGAATTAAAACTTTCAAAGCACATGAATACATCATGCAGCCAATGCCATTCAGAAGTGATTGTATCGCATATTCGTCCCTGCGATTCAATAACAAAAAAAGTCGATTGCGCATCGTGCCATGCTGAGATTGGAACACAATATCAAAAAAGTATGCATGGATCGCTTATTACAAAGAATGATCCCAATGCACCTACTTGTAAAGAATGTCATGGTACGCACAGAGTTTTAGGGAAAACAAATCCCCAGGCACAGATATTCCCCACCAACGTGCCGAAACTCTGCGCTCGATGCCACAGAGAAGGACAAAAAGCAGCAGTCCGCTATACTGGTGAGCAACATCAAATAATAGAACATTATACAGAGAGTATCCATGGGAAGGGATTAATGAAAAGCGGTCTGACCGTAACTGCGATGTGCACGAATTGCCATACTGCCCACAGCGTTTTAGCCCATACCGATTCCGCTTCGAGCATAAACCCGAAAAACATTCCGGCAACTTGCGGCAAATGTCACCACGGCATAGAGGAACAATTCGAGCAGAGCATACATGCAAAACTTGTTGGAAAAACAGATAAACAATTGCCAGTCTGTGCTGATTGCCATAGTGCACATACGATCCGTAGAGCAGACGAAGAAGGTTTCAAGCTCGATATCATGCAAAAGTGCGGGCGATGCCATGAAGATATAGCTAAAACGTATTTCGATACATATCACGGTAAAGTATCACAACTTGGTTATACTAAAACAGCGAAGTGTTACGACTGTCACGGGGCACATGACATTCTACCAATCTCTGATCCAAAATCACATCTAAGCCGTGAGAACGTTGTTGAAACATGCCAGAAGTGTCATCCCGGAGCGACAAGAAGATTTGCCGGTTATCTAACACATGCAACACACCATGATCCCGAGAAATATCCATTCCTCTTTTGGACATTTTGGGGAATGACTTCCTTGTTGATTGTAACATTTATTTTTGGGGGAATACATACATTACTATGGCTGCCACGTGCATTAAAAATGCAGCGTCAATTGAAGATTGCTGCAAAAAAGAAAATCGAATCGATGGCTAAAGAACTCAAAAAGGAAAAAGAGAACGATGGAAATATCAACAACTAACGCTGGCGAAAAAGAATATCTTCGTTTCTCACGGCTCAACCGGACCCTTCATGTTTTCATGATTGTTAGCTTTATCAGCTTGGCGTTAACAGGCATGACGCTTAAATTTTCTTACACCGGATGGGCAGCAGTTCTTTCACGTATTTTCGGAGGTTTTGAAATTGCAGGTTTTATACACCGTTCGGCTGCTGTAATAATGTTTGGAGTATTCTTTACACATCTATACGATCTCGCGCGAAGAAGACGCTCTGATTTTGGCACTTGGAAAAACCTCCTCTTCGGTCCCGATAGTATGCTCCTTAACAAGAAAGACTTCCATGATTTCATCGGTAACATGAAATGGTTTTTAGGTCGAGGTCCTCGACCCAAGTATCGACGCTGGACATATTGGGAAAAATTCGATTACCTTGCAGTATTTTGGGGAATGTTCGCCATCGGCTCTACGGGATTGATTCTGTGGTTTCCGGAAATCTTCACACTTATTTTCCCGGGATGGTTTATTAATGTGGCAACAATTATCCATAGCGACGAAGCACTTTTAGCAACCGGTTTTATTTTTACAGTGCATTTTTTTAACACGCATCTTCGTCCAGAAAAATTTCCGATGGATATCGTCATCTTCACGGGTCGGATGACGGTAGAGGAACTCAAACACGATAAGCCAGCAGAATATGAATCGCTTGTTAAAAGTGGTGAGCTTGAAAAATATCTTGTTGAACCTTACCAACCAATCGTAATTCGGGCTGTCCGTATTTTTGGCTGGATAGCTTTAACCATTGGATTTAGTATGGTTATTTGGATCGTTTATGCTATGATTTTTGCATATAGATAATTAAATTTATATAAATTAGTAATTTCTTTATAAATGGTAATATTTTATGGAAAAAAAATTTCCGGATACATTTTATAATCCAATAAGTATAATTGGTACCATCACATCAATTATTGCGCTTATTACATTCATTTTTTTAATCCTAATAGGAGTTTTTGTTCCCGAAACTCCTGTATATTTTGGAATTGTTACTTTTCTAATTCTTCCATTTACTTTATTAATTGGTTTATTATTGATTATGATTGGGTTGCTCATAGAGCGCCGTCGCAGAATTAGAGGTGGACATACCAGACATTTTATAAATATCGATTTCAGCAATCCACGACACAGGCGAGGTTCTTTAATTTTTGTAGTCATCATTATAGTATTCATGCTTTCAAGCGCCTTTGGAAGCTATCAGGCATTTCAATATACAGAATCAGTCGAGTTTTGTGGAAAACTTTGTCACGAAGTCATGATGCCTGAATATACTGCTTATCAATCATCACCCCATGCACGGGTAAAATGTTCTGAATGCCATATAGGTGAAGGTGCTGATTGGTTCGTAAAATCAAAAATTTCGGGTGCTTATCAAGTTTATTCTGTTTTATTCAATAAATATTCGAAGCCAATACCGATACCAATTAAGGACTTACGCCCGGCTCAAGAAACATGTGAGCGCTGCCACTGGCCTCAATATTTCTTTACCGAATCGAAAAAACAAAAAACTTATTTTAAGAAAGACGAAACAAATACACCATGGACAATCTCTCTGTTAATGAAAATTGGAGGCGGTTCACCGGAAATGGGACCTACCGCGGGTATTCACTGGCATATGAACATTATGCAGGACATTGAATACATTGCCGATGATCCGATGCGCCAAGAAATAAGTTACGTCCGAACCAAAGACCAAAAAGGTAATGTTACAGAATATTTTTCTAAAGATAAATTATTAACAAGAGATGAAATCGATAATCGGCAAAAATTTAAAGTTGATTGTATAGATTGTCACAACCGACCATCACATGTTTTTAAATCTCCTACTGCTTCTTTAGATTTAGCACTTTATTTAAAACATATTGACCCTACATTACCATATATAAAATCGACCGCAGTAGAAGCACTTTCATATAATTATTCTTCAAAAGAAAAAGCAATCGATAGTATCCGTTATATAATCGAAAATTATTATGGAGCGAATTATCCGAAAATTGCACGTGATAGATCCGAAGCCATAAAAAATGCCGTTCTCGAAGTTCAAAAAATATATTCCCGAAATTTTTTCCCATCAATGGGTATTTCGTGGCGAGTATATCCTGAAAATATAAGTCATTTCACAAACCCTGGCTGTTTCCGGTGCCATAATGGTAAGCTAATAAGTCCACTGGGCCATGTGATTACAAAAAACTGTAATAGCTGCCATACAATTTTATACCAAGGTTCTGAATTAGAGCCGAGGATGCTTACTACAACGGGCATCGAATTCAAACATCCAGAAGATATTGGCGATGAATGGAAAACAACTAATTGTAATCAATGCCATACAGGCGAATAGGAAACAATCACTTAATTCACCCATTGAGGAAAAATTTGATGAATATGAAAGATATCCAAATATCACCCGCTCAACAGAGTAAACGTAACTTTTTAAAATATATACTCTCTGGTGGGTTGGTTGCTCTAACAGCATCGATCCTATATCCAATACTTGCATACTTAAAACCACCCAAGCATCGTGAAGTTTTAGTATCGAGTGTAAAAGCAGGCAAGCTGAGTGAGATAGAAAAAGACAGCGGGCAAATTATTAAGTTCGGAAGCAAGCCGGTAATCCTAATTCGAACAAGCACTGGCGACCTGAAAGCTTTTGAGGCAACATGTACTCACCTCGATTGCACAGTTCAGTATCGTAAGGATATGGAAATGATCTGGTGTGCTTGCCACAACGGTAAATACGATTTGAGTGGAAGAAACGTTGCAGGACCGCCACCGCGCCCATTAGATGAATACAGGGTAACTGTTCAAGGAGAGGAGGTATTCATTTCTAAAAAATCATGAAAACAATTTTTCAAAAAATATATAACTGGGTTGACGAGCGTGCTCATCTCGAAGACCTCGTCGAGTTTATGGGAAAGAAATACGTACCGGTTCACCGTCATTCAATTTGGTATTACTTCGGCGGGGTATCTCTTTTTCTTTTCATAATTCAAGTTATCACAGGTATAATGCTTCTTCTATATTATAAAGTCGGAGAAGAATCTGCATTCGAGAGCATTCAATTTCTTACGTCGGAGGTACAGTTTGGCTGGCTTATTCGCTCTATTCATAGCTGGGCGGCAAATCTTTTTATACTTGCTGCTATGATTCATATGTTCAGTGTATTTTTTGAAAAAGCGTATCGCAAACCTCGCGAGATAACATGGATAACGGGCATGTTGATGTTTTTTCTCGGTCTTGGATTTGGATTCAGCGGTTATTTACTTCCATGGAATGAACTTGCATTTTTTGCCACAAAGGTCGGAACCGATATCGCTGGTGTTGTGCCGGTAATCGGCAAGCCGATGCTTATATTTTTACGCGGTGGCGAGGATGTTACAGGCGCTACCCTTTCGCGCCTCTTCGGTTTTCACGTTGCAGTGTTTCCCGGAATTTTTACAATGCTTCTCGGTATTCATCTTGTTCTCGTTCAAAGGCAGGGAATGAGCGAACCACTTCATTTATACTCGGAAAGAGGGAAAGAATTAAAAACAATGCCCTTCTTTCCGAACTTTCTGCTGAAAGATTTACTTTTATGGCTCGTGGTTTTAAATCTGCTGGCTATCCTTGCAGTATTTTTCCCGTGGGAATTAGGCCAGAAAGCCGATCCTTTTGCACCCGCCCCTGCAGGTATCAAACCCGAATGGTATTTTATGTTTATGTTCCAAACATTAAAATACATCCCAGCCCATGTTTTATTTATCGATGGCGAGGTTCTAGGAGTTCTCCTTTTTGGATTGGCTGGATTGTTATGGACAATAGTTCCATTCTGGGATAAAAAAAGTTCGCGTGGCGAGCAAAATCGTTTCATCAATTATATCGGCTTATTTGCTGTTTTGTACATCATTGTGTTTACAATTATTGGATGGCTGTCATGAAGAAAAAAATTTTTATGCTATTCATCGTTGCTCTAACAATACATTTAACTTCAACTGCTTTAGCGGGAGATGAATGTTTGAATTGTCATGTTGCCAATGGTGATAAACCAGCAATGATGTTTAAGAAAGATGTTCATTACATAAAAGGCATTTCTTGTGCTGGCTGCCACGGTGGAGATTCTAAAACTGATGAGATGGAAAAAGCGATGGATCAAAATGCTGGATTTATCGGTGTTCCCAAAGGTGATAACATATCTAAGATGTGTGCAAACTGCCATTCTAATCCCGAAAAGATGAAAGAACTAAATTCCCAACTGCCAACCAATCAATGGGAACAGCTACAAAAAAGTGTTCATGCAAAATCTTCGTTAGTCGGTGGAGAGCATATAGCTCAATGTATCACATGCCATGGTGTGCATGATGTAGTTTCAGTGAAAAATCCGGTTTCACCAGTTTATCCTCTTAATATTGTAAAGACCTGCTCACAATGTCATTCTAATCCTAATTTCATGAAGAAGTACAATCCATCGCTGCCCATTGACCAATTTGAGAAGTATAGGACGAGCGTGCATGGAATGAAGAATGCGAAAGGCGATTCGAAAGTGGCAGAGTGTGCAAGCTGTCACGGCAGCCACGATATCCGTAACGCAAAGGACGCAAAATCTAAAATATATGCAGTGAATCTTCCCGGTACATGTTCTAAATGCCACAGCGATGCCGAGTACATGAAGGAATACAATATATCTACGAACCAATTCGAGGGATTCTCGAAGAGTGTCCACGGTATGGCTTTGCTCATGAAGCACGATGTTGCGGCACCGGCTTGCAATGATTGTCATGGAAATCATGGCGCAACGCCGCCGGGAGTCGAATCTATCTCTAAAGTTTGCGGTACATGCCATGCATTAAACGCAGAGCTTTTCTCTTCAAGTCCACATAAAAAAGTATTTGATGAAAACAATTTTCCCGAATGTGAAACATGCCATGGTTATCACGAAATAATTGCCGCAACAGATAAACTTCTTGGCGTTTCTTCCGAAGCAGTTTGCAGCCGATGCCATAAAGAAAACGAAAATTCTAAAGGATTTAAAGTTGCGCAAATGATGCGCCAATTAATTGATAGCTTGAAAACATCAGAACAATTCGCCGGTTCTTTAGTGGACGAAGCTGAGCAAAAAGGAATGGAAATTTCCGCGGCGAAATTTAAGTTGCGGGATATCAGGCAGGAACGTTTACAGGCACGCACAATGGTGCATTCATTTAATGAAAATAAACTTCGCGAGGTATTCGATAAAGGTATCTCAATTTCATCGGAAGTTATAGAAGAAGGCAATAAAGCGATCAATGAATATTATTTCCGCAGATGGGGTTTGGGCATAGCGACATTAATTATCTCGATCGTTGTAATTAGTTTGTACATATATATCAAACGAATTGAACGAAAACAACTAAACAAACAAATATAGAAAAGTGAGAAAATGATATTATGAATTTAGGTCATCTTAGTATTTTAATCGCATTCTTTGCATCACTTGGTGCATTGATTGCATTCATCAGAAACGAACAGACAAAGCATCAAACAGTACAAATCGGTCGGCAGAAAATTGCATCCCGTTTATATTATGTTTCGGTAGCTGCAAGCTTGATTGCCTCTGCAGTATTGTGGTATGCTTTCTTCACACATCAATTCCAATATTCATACGTTAACGGTTACAGTTCGAAAGACCTACCTTTGATTTATTTAATTTCCGCTTTCTGGGCAGGTCAAGAGGGAACGTTTTTACTTTGGGCTTTATTCGTCGGTTTGATGGGACTATTCTTCCTCAAAAAATCAAATGGAGATGACAACTATGCAATGGCGGTTGTGAGCGCTTTTTCTGCGTTCTTCTATCTTTTATTGTTAATTAAGAGTCCGTTTGAATTAATAACACCTGTTCCATTAGACGGAAGAGGATTGAATCCGTTGCTGCAAGATCCGTGGATGGCAGTTCATCCACCGATTCTTTTTGTGGGATATGCCGCGGCTACTTTTCCGTTCGCACTGGTTATTTCCGGATTAGCAAGACGGAAGTACGATCACTGGATTAATTCTGGTTTTTCGTGGATGCTTTTTGCTGCTGTATCTTTAGGCGCCGGTATCATCATCGGTGGATTTTGGGCTTATGAAGTTCTTGGCTGGGGCGGATATTGGGGCTGGGATCCAGTTGAAAACTCATCGCTTGTTCCCTGGATAATCATGCTCATTGCGATTCACGGATTTGTTGTGTTCAAAGCAAAAGGGTCGCTGCAAAGGACAAACATCTTCTTAGCACTTATAACATTCATACTCGTTTTGTATGCAACGTTTCTTACACGAAGCGGGGTGCTAGCAGATTTTTCAGTTCACTCATTCGTTGATTTAGGAATCAACAATTATTTAATTGGCGTAATAGTAGTAAGTATTGCACTGGGATTTGGTTTATTGGCTACACGGTTTAGTGAAATTACATCTCCAAAAGTAGACATATCAAGTTTAAATAGAGAATTATTACTTCTATTGAGCATGTACGTTTTGGGCGCAGCCGCGCTATTCACGTTTGTTGGAATGTCTTCTCCGATTATCTCCAGTTTATTTGGCAAAGCTTCGCAGGTTGATATTTCCTTCTACAATAAAGTGAATCTTCCGGTTGCAATAGCGATGGCGTTACTGTTAGGAATTACACCATTCACGAGTTGGATAGAAGAAAAGAAATTCATTTTCTTTAAAAGATACTCAATGTCGTTGATACTGACAATGCTTTCATGCGTTATTGCTTATGTTGCCGGCGTAACATCATTTACCCTTTTACTGTTTGTTGGGGCATCAGCATTCGCTCTGATTTCAAATGTGATAATAACATTCAGGCAATACCGTTCGGGTTGGTTGCAAATTGGCGGACCGCTTTCGCATATCGGAGTTGCGTTATTGCTGATTGGAATTGTTGGATCAGGCAGTTTCGATGAATCGAAACAGTTAATTCTTAAACAGGGTGAGTCGCAATCTGCTTACGGTTATAATTTTACATTCAAAGGTATTCCCAATCCAGAAGCATTAAAACCTATAATGGAGATTGAGGTATCAGACGGAAAAAGTTCCTTTTCTGCTCATCCCAAGTTATACTTCAGTCAAATAAATCAAGCTGTTATGCGCGAGCCGGATATAAAAGTACTGCCGCTAAAGGATTTGTATATTTCTCCGCTTGAACTGCAAACATCTGGTGGTGAGCATGCTCACCATGCAATGTATGAGTTAATAAAAGGTGAAACGAAAGAACTTGAAGGATATAAAATTACTTTCGTGAAGTTCGATGTTGGTCAACATTCTGAGATAGGAGCTATGAGAGTCGGGGCAGTACTAAATATTGAAGTTAATGGCAAAATTTACGATGCCATTCCAATCTTATCGTATGACGCAAACAATCAGCGTACCCCGATACCCGCAGAATTACCAATAATAAATGGGCAAATTACTTCTGGTACAAAGCCGCATATTACCTTGAATGCATTAAGTGTAGAAGAGAAAAAAATAATAGTTGAGCTTCACGGTGTATGCCAGCACGAAGAAGCTCCTATCACGCAGGCACTTGTTGTTGATATAAGCATCAAACCATTGATGATGGTTGTTTGGACGGGCGTTGTGTTGATTATGGTCGGAACACTGATTGCATGGCGGAGACGAATGCTTCAAAAAGCAGAGTGATAATTTTGTAGAGTGGACTTCAGTTCGCTGTGAAATAAAAAGAATAAAAGCCCCATCGATTATCGGCGGGGCTTTTTTATTTACTCAACGTTCTATGCGGTGAATGCTTACCTTATTTTGTTTTTATGTAAGGAAATTTTAGATTTGAGAAGGTTTAAAATAAATTTTTATGAATACGATTGTTAAAATTATTTTTGTTTCTGTTGTGGCGATATGGGTAGGATTAGGACAAACAAGGTATGATGTTACAGTTCAAACAGTTGATTCTGTAAAACTTGACGCAACATACTATGTACCTACATCTCCAAAACCAAAAGGTGGATTCCCGGCGATAATTTTTGTGCATGGATTTGGCATGGAAAAGGACGAGACCATGCTATCAGCTCAAGCTTTTGCTAATATGGGTTATTTTACGTTTACATATTCTGTTCGAGGGCATGGGAATAGCGAAGGTCTTTCTACAATCATGTCAAGTCTTGAGCGGAAAGATTTAGTGACAATAATTAATTATGTGCGAAGTCTTGCAGAAATCGATACAAACTTGGTTGGTATTACAGGTGGCTCGCAAGGAGGTTTACATGGATTATGGGCAGCAGCCGACAAACTTCCTATTCAAGCTGTTACTGCCGATGAAATTGGCGCACGCTGGGCTTCCGATATACTTGTTAACGGTTGTTATCGCTCAACTTTGATGTATCTACTCTACTCAAACACTGTTCAGTATGATGCTGTGCGAGATACTCTTTTTAATTTTTTACTTGATGATGATTACGATGCTTTTTACAATATGTTTGTTGGTGAGAGAGATATTAAACTCACCGATCTACAAAATGCTGTTACACCATTGATGCTCTTTGGAAAATGGCAAGATCATTATTTTCGTGCGAACGAAACTGTCAATAACTATCTTGCATATCCAACTCAGAGTGTTGCAGCAAAATTATATCTTGGCACCGGTGGACATTATTCAGACGAGATTTCAGCAGAGTGGAGCTTCCAATTTGATTGGCTGACTCGTTGGTTTGACGAATTTTTAAAAAAAGAACAAACAGGAATCCTACTCGAACCCGATATTGTCTATGCCCACAGCAGCTTACCTATGGATACAAATGGTTATTTTGAATGGACACGTCAGACACTTGATTCTTGGCCTCCGCCAAATACCGTGCCGGTGAAATTTTATCTTAATGCCAATGGGGTATTAACTGATTTGCCGCCTACTGACTCGAATCATAGCATGGTTCTTCTAAACGACTACCGAGATCCGACTTATACATTTTATTGGGCATTCTGGGATGATTTCCAAGGAGAGTGGTTTGATTCCGCTTTTTATCAACAATCGTTAATATTCCAAACATCACCCATTCCAAATAATGTTGATTGGGTCGGCATACCACGAATGAATCTTTTCGTTAACTCAGATACTAATACATTCCAGATAAACGTGCAAGTTTTTGAAGTCGAGCCATCAAATGAAAAATTTTTTGTGAATCGGATTAATTATACAGGTAGGAATAATCAAACGGGAATTTGGGATACCATCGATGTGGATGGCTATGGACATGCTCATCGATTCAAAGCGGGTAATTCAATCCGTATTGAAATAAGCAATCTCGATATTACCAATCGTTTTGTGATGGGAAGGCGCCCATTTGTTGTTCCAGTGTTCAAACGGAGTCGGACTTTAATAGCGATGAATACAACTCAACCGAGTTATATCGAACTTCCTATATTTTCGTTGCCGGTTGATAATAGTTTATCCCGCCGCTCGAATAATCCAAAAGAAATTTATCTTTCCCAAAATTACCCAAACCCTTTTAATCCGGTTACGACAATCTTTTTTAGAATAAAGAATTCTGGCTTTGTTTCATTGAAAATATTCGATATGATAGGAAGGGAAGTTCAAACACTTGTGAATGAGGTTAAACCTGCTGGAGAATATCATATTAAATGGGATGGCAGTAAAGTTTCCAGCGGTATCTATCTATATGAGCTTTCAACGAAACAGTACCGAGATGTGAAAAAATTGTTACTGGTGAAATAGTATCATCAGTATTAATCAACTTCCGCGTTGACTACCACGTCTGATTACGGATGTTCCGCGAAATGTTCCGCTGTTTTTCATAATATGTTTTCCTGATCTTCCGGTTTCCTGTGTATGAAATACATCACCAGGTTTTAGAATTGTAACTCTTAACGGTTTTCCCTGAAATTCTTTTCCCCGCAATCCTTTAACAGCAGCGCGAGCTTCAGATTTTACAGACATAATAACAATGCCGTACCCTTCTGAGACATTTGTTTTTTTATTATACCCGATTGCTGCTTCTTTTACAATGCCGAATGCTTCGAACATTGTTCTCAATTCTGCATTAGTATATTCTAAGGGTAAATTTCCAATATATATTTGCATTGCTGTGACTTCTTTAATTTTATTGTTGAAATATAAGTATGATGAAAGGTATGAAAAAACAACGTGACATTCAACTATAAACTTTGGTCGATCCTTTCTAAATTGTGTTGTGAGATTCTAAACGTCTTTCCGGGTTCTCAGATTGGCAAATGTAATAATGAGTACAATATGTAAACACCGTACCGCATAAAATGAAAATCCCAACCAGTTCGTTGGGATTAGAGCTCCGCAGACAAGACTCGAACTTGTAACCCTCCGGTTAACAGCCGGATGCTCCACCATTGAGCTACTGCGGAATTTTTTCTTCTTAATTATTATCCACAAAAAGACTTTTTAAGAAAAAGTACAACAAAATATATGAAAATTCTGTAAAAAAGTCAATCTTCGATATTTGACTAATCATACCGATTTAATTATATTGATTTCAGATGGAGTATAATCATCTAAATTATTGTTCAATATTATAGAATCGTTAATAATAAATCAAAGGAATCTCAATGGAAGGTAATTTTTCTAATCGTGTTCAGGATGTGATTCGACTTAGTCGGGAAGAAGCTTTACGTCTCGGACATGATTATATTGGTACAGAACACCTACTACTCGGAATAATCCGCGAAGGAGAAGGAATTGCAGTAAAAATTCTTCGTAATCTTGGTGTTGACCTTTATAAGTTAAAGAAAGCCATCGAAGACACGGTTCGAACATCAGGTGGAACATTGACGATCGGTAATATTCCCCTTACAAAACAAGCAGAGAAGGTTCTGAAGATTACGTATTTGGAAGCTAAGCTGTATAAGTCGGATGTCATTGGTACAGAACATTTATTACTCTCTTTACTTAGAGATGATGACAATATTGCTGCTCAAATTTTACACCAGTTTAATATTCACTATGATGGAGTACGAAATGAGTTAGATAATATAATTAGTGGAAAACCTTCAAGTCCTTCACATATACCTGCTGTCGAGAGAAAAGCCGAGAAATCAAAAACTCCAGTTTTAGATAACTTTGGTAGAGATTTAACAAAGTTAGCACTCGAAGATAAACTTGATCCAATCATCGGACGTGAAAAGGAAATTGAACGGGTGGCTCAGGTATTAAGTCGTAGAAAGAAAAACAATCCAGTGCTTATAGGTGAGCCGGGAGTTGGTAAAACAGCCATAGCGGAAGGTTTAGCTATTCGTATCGTACAAAAGAAAATTTCCCGCGTCCTTCACGATAAACGAGTAATAACGCTTGATCTTGCTGCACTTGTTGCCGGGACGAAATACCGCGGACAATTTGAAGAGCGAATGAAAGCTGTAATGAACGAACTTGAAAAAGCAAAAGATGTGATTCTGTTTATAGATGAACTTCATACAATAGTCGGTGCTGGTGGAGCTTCGGGTTCTTTGGATGCATCCAACATGTTTAAACCTGCACTGTCGCGTGGTGATTTGCAGTGTATAGGTGCGACAACTTTAGATGAGTATCGACAGTATATTGAAAAAGATGGTGCACTTGATCGCCGCTTCCAGAAAATAATGGTTGACCCGACATCAGTTGATGAAACGATCCAAATATTGAGCAACATTAAACATAAATACGAAGAACATCATACTGTTCACTATTCTGAGAAAGCCCTCGAGTCTGCTGTAAGGTTGAGCGATAGATACATTACCGATAGGTATTTACCAGATAAGGCGATTGACGTTATGGACGAAGCCGGCTCGCGTGTTCATCTTTCCAACATCAAAGTGCCACAGGAGGTATTAAATTTGGAAACTGATCTTGAGAAAGTTCGTCAGTCTAAAAACCATGTCGTAAAGACTCAAAACTTTGAGGAGGCAGCCCGCCTGCGAGATCTAGAAAAGAAGATACTTCATGATCTTGAAACCGCAAAACTCGATTGGGAACAAAAAACACAATTAGTTATTCATGACGTGAATGAAGACACTATCGCCGATGTTGTCTCCATGATGACTGGAATACCAATGAATAGGATCGCTCAATCTGAATCCGAGCGACTATTGAAGATGGAAGAAGCATTGAAAAAAGCTATTGTAGGGCAGGATGAAGCCATTGAAAAGCTCAGTAAAGCAATCCGACGCACACGCGCTGGGTTGAAGGATCCAAAACGACCAATCGGTTCTTTCATCTTTTTAGGACCTACCGGTGTTGGAAAAACTGAAATGGCAAAAGCGCTTGCTCGTTATCTGTTTGATACCGAAGAGGCACTGATACGTATTGATATGAGCGAATACATGGAGAAATTTAGTGTTTCACGCCTCGTTGGTGCGCCTCCCGGTTATGTTGGATATGAAGAAGGTGGACAGTTGACTGAAAAAGTACGTCGGAAACCATATTCAGTTGTTCTTTTAGATGAAATTGAGAAAGCTCATCCGGATGTTTTCAATATTCTTCTTCAGGTTTTCGATGATGGAATACTAACCGACAGTCTCGGGCGTCGTGTTGATTTCAAGAACTCAATTATCATTATGACATCGAACATCGGTGCTCGTGATATCAAAACAACAAGCGGCTTCGGTTTTGGTATTGATACACCTAAAGACACTTACAAGACGATGAAAAATACGATTGAAGATGCTGTTAAGCGTGTTTTTAATCCAGAGTTTCTTAACCGCATCGACGATACGATTGTTTTCCATAGTTTAGGACATGAACACATTGATAAGATTATTGATATTCAGATGCGAGAATTAGTGAAGAGAATGGCATCAATGGATATTAAGGTTCTATTAACAAAGCAAGCGAGAGAATTTCTTGTCGATAAAGGATATGATCCTGCATTTGGTGCTCGACCGTTAAAACGGGCTATGCAAAAATATGTTGAAGATCCAATTGCCGAGGAAATTCTTCGTAATAAGTTTGGTCAAGAGAGTATAATCAAGGTAAAATTGAATCCCAAAACGGAGTCGTTGCGTTTCACAGAGGCAAGAAAATCGAAAAAGAAAACAAAAGAACCCGAAGCCGAGCAATTCAACGCTAACTTTTCCTAGCACATTTTATTTTAGCTTTAACCCCTGTTCATCATATTCATGAGACAGGGGTTTTTTCTTTAAAAGTAATATTATGGTGTTGTCAAAAAAAAACAGAAGAATTAGAGAATTATCATTCCAAGCATTACTAAACACAAAGATATGCGATCTTGATTTACGCCCCGAAGGTACTCTCAGGGAATGCCTGATACAATTACGTCACGAATTAAAACGAAAGCATATTGAATATTTTCCACATTTTTATTTTGGTGAAGAACCCTGGGGATGCATAGATCAAACAGGTTCAGTCGAGATTCCATTTTACATTGCCAACAGCAACCTTCGTCGACTTGCCGAAAAGTATTATATTTCCTACACAAAAGAAGAAATAATGATGATCTTGCGGCATGAAACCGGTCATGCAATTAATTATGCTTACAAACTCTGGATTCGTGATGATTGGAAAAATGTTTTTGGGAAATTCAAAAAACGATATGTTGAATTTTACAACTATGTTCCGAGCAGTAAAGATTTTGTCCGTTACCTACATTACATAGGTCATCCCCATTATGCCCAGAAACATCCCGATGAAGATTTTGCAGAAACTTTTGCGGTTTGGCTTGATCCAGCATCGAAGTGGAAATGGAATTACCGAAACTGGGTTGTGGCACTCGAAAAACTACGGTTCGTTGAAATACTGTTTGGACAAGAACAATTTGCATCGAGACGTCCATTGCGTGTTCGGTTTACTGAAACCGGAAATTTCAAATCAATTATCTCTACTGTTGCCGAATATTTTGAAGTCGAACGCAAAGTTGACCCGCGCGTCAAAGAATACACCGAAGATCTCAAGCAAATATTTGCCGAGATAAAGCCAAAGTCTCCTCGGTTAATGAGGGCTGAACTGTTTATTCAACACTATAGTAAATATTTGGAACAAGAACTGAGTATTTGGATTGCAAATGCCGATAAACGTGATATTAAAAGGTATCTCCGAACACTACAAACTCTTTGTGCCCTTAATAATCTTCAACTACATCCAGATCAAGCGACAGGAAAACTAGTTGAACTCGTTATAGTATCAACCTATCACTTGTTGAAACAATTACGGCTTGTTAAATAAACCTGAAAAATTCAATAGAAAGAGTTAAATTGGAATAAGTGAAAGAAA
>CAYYIJ010000019.1:0-30155 GCA_964471945.1 uncultured Chlorobiaceae bacterium | reverse complement strand
GGTTTGCTATGGTATCAATGAATGGGGAACAGAGGAACAGAAGAAAAAATATCTTTTTCCGTTGGCAATAGGTAATAAACTTGGTGCCTTTGCTCTCTCTGAACCCGAAGCAGGAAGTGATGCTACAAATCAAAAGACTACAGCTGAAAAATCTGGAAATGATTATATCTTGAACGGAACTAAAAATTTTATTACGAATGGATCTACTGCGGATATAGTTCTTGTAATAGCAGCAACCGATAAAGCTAAAGGATCGCATGGAATTAGTGCATTTGTAGTTGAAAAAGGAATGTCAGGATTTTCAGTCGCAAGAAAAGAGAAAAAGCTGGGCATCCGAAGTTCCGATACGGTATCATTAGCATTTGATAATTGTAAAATCCCCGCTGAAAATAGAATTGGTGATGAGGGTTTTGGTTTTAAATTTGCAATGATGACGTTAGATGGTGGTAGAATTGGTATTGCTGCACAGGCAATAGGAATTGCTCAGGCGAGTCTGGATGCATCAGTTTTATATTCTAAAGAACGAAAGGCATTCGGTAAATATTTAGCTGATTTTCAAGCGATTCAATTTAAAATCGCAGAAATGGCTACAAAAGTAGATGCAGCGAGACTTTTAACACTTAAAGCTGCTGCTTTAAAGGATATTAATAAACCCTATGGTAATGCTTCAGCGATGGCTAAACTATATGCTTCAAAAGTCGCTGTAGATGCTGCCTTAGAAGCGATTCAAATTCATGGAGGTTATGGATATGTTCAAGAATATAAAGTAGAGCGTTTTCTAAGAGATGCAAAAATCACAGAGATATACGAAGGAACTTCAGAAGTGCAACGGATTGTGATTTCGAGGGGATTGTTGAAAGATTGAAATAAGATTGAAACCTCTGAAAAATTCATAATTAGTTGTCATGTTGAGCGGAGCGAAACATCTTGACTTGCAAAAACGAGAAAGATTCTTCACTTCGTTCAGAATGACATAATGATGAAAAAAGTTTTTCAGAGGTTTCAGATTATATAAACTATAACTAACTAAACAATTTTTGCCTCAGCACAATTTGTTAAAGAGAAAAGCTATTTTGGCCCGAGTCTTGGGTTGTATTTTTATGGTTCTACACCTATCTTTGGTTTAAATTATGAGTATGCGATGGATACTGACATGGGTTCTGGTATTCTTGGCATCGGGGGATTATTCAGATATTGGAGTTGGAGCAAAAATATTGGATCATATTTTGGTGAAGATTGGGGATGGAAATACACTGACATCATGATAGGAGGGCAAGTAAATTATCATTTTCAATTTGAGAACAATAAACTTGATCCGTGGGTGGGCTTAGTTTTAGCATATGACATTGGTTCAGTTAAATATCACGGACCCCATGGTTATCAATATACCTCTCCGACATGGGGTGGATTATTCCTTGGTGGGAATGGAGGAATTAGATATTGGTTTTCTGAAAATCTCGCTGGCTCGGCTCGTATTGGTCTTGGCAGCATGAGTTATTCTGCTTTCGAAATCGGAGTGGATTTTAAATTTTAGTTGATATCATCGATTTAACGAAAAGGAAGCGCGAATGGCTTCCTTTCTGTTTTTATCTAATGATTTTGGTTTTATTAAAAAAGATAAATATTCTCTTATTCGTTAAAATATAAGCAGTTACAGGGGATTCTTAAAGAATTAATAAAAAAGTACTTGACAAAGTATTATTTTTTTAGTATAATCACATACGTAAATTTGTTGTAGTTTAAATTATTTTAATTCACTAATTAATAAAACAACATAAAGGATACATTATGAAAAAATTGATTCTCGTTTTTACAGCCATTTTGATGATCGGGCAGTTATCATATGCAGGCGATGTTACTGCAATGACGAATGAAGGTGACAAAGCTCTATTATTTCAATTTAATGGCTTAAGTAATCTGGGTGCAAGCTCTTATCGTGCTGATACCAGAACTATTTCAGGAATTACTCTGCCAACAGTAAATGGCATTGGTATGAAGTATTACCTATCAAATGATCTTGCCGCAAATGCCGCCTTGTTGTTCGGTATGAAAAGCAAGACGCAAAAAGCCGTGGTTGCAGGCAATGCAGATGAGACTGAATCAGGGATGGCATTTGGTTTAGAAGCTGGAATTCAGTCCAATCTCATGAAATCTGGTCCTTTCGTTGCTTTTATTGGTGCCGCAGCAAACATTATCATGTACTCAGGTACATTTGAAGAGCCAAATTCAAGCCAACCGACAAAAACCAATAAAACAGAAGGTTCTTTATCTGAATTCGGTGCGGCTGGCTTAATAGGTTTTGATTATTTCATTTATGATAGGATTAGCCTCGGGGCTGAATATCGTCTTGGGTTAAAGACATCTAGCGGTACTGTTGATTATACACCAGCAGGTGGAATAAAAACATCTTCGGATCTGCCATCTGAAATGACGATTGGATTTTCAACTATTAGCTTTACATTAGCTGCTTATTGGTAAAATTAAATAAGAATTTATAAGGGCGTCTTCATTGAGGACGCCTTTTTTATTTGAACTCTCTCCAAAATTTCTTACCTTTTTATTAGGTTTTAATTTTATTATAAAATGTCTAAAAAGGTATTTTCAACAGGTTTACCCAAATTCGATCATATCATAGGGAATTTATACCCTGCTGATTCATTTTTAGCATTTCTCTCTGATCCCGAGCCGTTTTACGATATTATCCATTCGATCACAAACTATTCAACTTATTCTCATCTGCCTGTCATATACCTTTCAGTTGATGACATAGAACTTCCAGTATTTTTAAACAATAAAAAACTTAAAACTTTGTCTATACAGAAGCTCAACATTAAAAGTAGCACGAAACTTATAAAGGAAATAAAACGATTTGCTGATAAAAATGTAAAACATTCATATCTAATTCTCGATGAGCTTTCAAGTTGGATAAAACCTCTTGGATCGGAGCAAAAGGTTGTCGAGTTATTCGAATTTCTTGTTTCTTTAGTCCAGAAGAAAAATTCGGTTCTGATTTGCTCAGCTCTCCGGTCCAATTTTCAGATCTCAAATCTTATTAAGATGAAAGACGAAGTAACAATCTGTATCGATTTCATTAAACATCAAGATCAAATTTACTGTTTGCCTCTGACTTGCAAAGGAAGATATATGGTACACGATATACTTCCTTTGAAATTTGATATTCGAGAATTATCAAAGCCGTTTTCTGAAGAACAAACTTTGGGTAAACCATTGCTTTTGTCTGATGCCGTAATTTCTATACTTGAGGCGCGATATGAGAATCTGTTTCGTGGATCGACTGTGGCAATGTTTATCTTCGATAGAGCAGGCGATTATCGCGAGGTTAACCCACGAACATCAATTTTACTGGGGTATTCAATAGATGAATTAAAATTGATTAATCCGTTTTCGATCGTTTCAGACAAGCATCGTTTCCGATCTTTGCGATTTTTTCAGGAATTGAAAAGAAGAAAAAAAGGAGTAATAACACTTGATATAATCAAGAAAAATGGCACACATATTCCTGTTGAGATCCAAATATCTAACATCTCCGACTCGCTATATTTTGGAATTATCCATGATCTCTCGGAGCAAAAGAGATTTGAGCGAGTGTTGCAACAAAGAATGGAAGGATATGAAAGGGTAGTTGACAGCTCATCAATTGCGATCGTCATCGTTCACGATAATATGCTGCAATATGTCAATAAGATATTTAAAAAATTATTTTCAGTAGAATCTGATACGAAGATCAAGGAAGTCGATATAAAAGAATTTCTAACCCAAGAATCATTCAAGCGATACCAACGAGCGATAAGAGAATTAAAAAATAAAAGTGAATCAAAAACTATCGATGCTGAATGTGTAAGCAAAGGTGGTGGAACTTTTCAATGTCAATTAACACTTAGCGAAATAACATACCAACGCAAACAATGCACTCAAATCTCTATTGTCGATATCACAAAACAAAAACAACTCATTGAGCAATTGAGTCAATCTGAGCAACGTTATCGTCATCTTGTTGAAACTGCTATTGGTCCCGCAGCCCTAATACAAGATGGTTGTTATGTTTACGTGAATAAGGCGGTGTTGGAATTATTTGGATATGAATCGAATCAAGATATCCTCGATAAACCTATCGAAATTGTTGTTGAGGAATCCGATAAAGAACGTATTAAGGAGTTACTTCTTAGATACACATCAGGTAAGGGAAAGGTATCGGTCATTGAATTTCATGGATGTCGGCGTGATAAAAAGGATTTATTATGTGAACTTACCTTAGTACCGATTCATGAAGGAAGGGAAAACTATTTCGTTGGATACTTCTATGATAAAACAGAAAAAAACAAGTTAAAAGAAGAATTACATTTGAAACTTGAAGAAAGTCAACTTATTAAAGAAATCTTACCATCATTAGTAAGCTTTTTAGACGTGCCCAAACTGACTCAGAGCGGTTTACATAAATTGATGGATGTTTTATCATGGGAAATCGGAGCAATATATCTAAAAGATGATGAATCGAATGCTCTTAAGATTGTACATGGTAGAAATTTCCCGGAGGTATTTAATAAGAAGTTATCCACGTTAAATTTAGAAGAAGGAATCGGTGGCTTGCTTGCTAAAACACAAACGCCGCATAATATATCCATTGCCCGTTATCCAAGTTATTTATCTTTTCGTGCGATGTTTAAGGAATCAGGAATCCGGGAGATTAGTTTTATTCCTTTGATCGCACGTGAGAAATTTATCGGACTGATTATTTTATGCACAAAGAAAGAAAATGCTCGGTATTCCTTTGATCTTTTCACGGCAATCGGAAATAACCTGGGGAGTTCAATCACCAATGCTTTCGTATACCAGAAGATAAGAGAATCGGAGAATCAAAAAAGTAAATTAATCGAATCGAGTTCTGAGATTTTATATATAACACATCCCAATGGTGCATATATTCTCCTTAGCCCCAAGATAGAAGAACTTGTTGGTTACAGAGCACAAGATTTCCAACGAACTAAAGATTTATGGCTGCGGTTGATTCACCCCGAAGATAAAAAGATTATTCTTGAGCGAATGACTAAACTTCAGGAAATTATACAACCAACCGTAAACGAATATCGAGTATTACCGAAAGGGAAAGCTGAATACCGTTGGATAAGAGATATTATCAATGTTGTAAAAGATGAGCATCAAGAAGTTATTAAAGTTTTCGGAGGAATCAGGGATATAACTGAAGAAAAGCAAATCATTTCGGAATTGACAAAAGAAAATTCTTTTTCGCGAGAGATTTTTTCCAGCATCGTAGATGGTATATGTGTATTTGATAAGGGATTAAAATTCATTTCTTCAAATCAAGCGATGGAAAAAATCTTTGGGAAGACAGAAAAAGGAATGATAGGTAAGAATGCCGCCGAAATTTTACCATTTTACCATGAATACAAAATCGATGATCTCCTGAAGAAGGCTCTAGAAGGTTCAGTGATTCAATCGGAAGACATCTCGTATTATAAATCAGATACTCAGAGGCAGATGTACTTTCGTTGTACATTTTCACCTCTCCGAAATAAAACGGGAGATATATATGGTGTTGTAAGCGTCTTTTTCGATGTCAGCCAGAGAAAGACATTCGAAAATGAGATTCGCGAATCAGAGCATATTCTAAGCAATGTTATCGATACGATGGGAGATATTCTTATACTTACCGATCTTGCTGGGAGAGTGATTCAAATTAACAAAGCATTCATCCAGTTGTTAGGGTATTCGCGAGCGGAAGTAAATGGTTGTGATTTTCCCTATCCCTGGTTAATCGAGGAGGAAATGGGGAGATTAGTTTTATGGATCTCAAATCTGCGAGAACACAATTGGCTGCATGATTTCGATATGACGATTAGAGCGAAAGACGGGAGATTGATACCTGTTAGTTTGAGTACAACACTTCTCCGTAATTCGATGGGTGAGCCTATTGCAATGCTAAATATTGCACGAAATATTACAGAACGTAAGCGCCTAATGAAAGATTTGGAAAACCGAAATCGACAGATCGAAATGCTGAATCGAATTGTTACAAAAGCAAATCAGACTATGGACTTTCGTGAGATATTTAAAACGCTGACGAAAGAAATTCAGGACATTATTTTCTGTGATGATATTACGATTGAACAACTAGTTGCAAATGACACAGCTATAAAAGTCATCGCAAGTACAGGAAAGAATTATGGCAGGATATTAGATATCACGAAAACTACAATACCATATATTGTCGATGAGCATTCACCGTTACTCATATCAGATTGTAAATCTCATGAAAAATATATGAGACTCCAATCATATCAAGATGGCTATCGTTCGCAAATTTCACTTCCTTTCTCTATGAAAGGAAAAATTATTGGTACATTAAATCTTGCATGTAAAGAACCTTTTTCATTTACGGAAGAGCATACAAGCACACTCGTTCCGGTTGTACAACAAATCGGTGCTATAATTGATCGTATACAATTATTTCGTCGAGTTTCGGAAGATTCGGCTTACATTCATAACCTTCTAGATTCTATCGATAGTATCGTTTATACTGTCGATACTCATCTTCAGATACGAGAAGTGAATCGTGCATGGCATAAATTCATCAAGGAGTTTGGTGAAATCGAGCTGAATGATTACTATGAGAAAAATCTTTTTGATGTTTTACCAAGTGAGCCGCTAAAAAATATGTATTATGAGGTGGTCACAAAATTATTAAATGGCAGTATTAAAATATTCTCTCAGGAATTTATTTTTAGAACACACAAGGGTGATCGAGTTTATCAGATATCAATCAATCCGATGATAATAGAGCTCAAGATCGTTGGGCTTGTTTTCACTCAGACCGATATCAGCACATTAAAACTGACTGAGGCTGAGCTTAAGAAAAGTAATGATCAACTTTTAGCTTTACATGAAATCTCAACTGTTCTAAGCAGCTCACTTGATTTACAGAAAATGCTGCACTCTGCATTACCGTTATTAAAAAACATTATCAATGCGACGGCAATCATCGTTTATTTGCAAGAACGTGTAGGAGATGATTTGATCCTTGCGCATCAGGTTGGTTTCGACATGGATAAATATGCAACGATACAAAGAATACAGCAATCTGTTTCAGCAACTGGTCAAGTTACAAAGAAGAAAGAGGCGATGTATATTTCGGACAAAGCTTATCTTGATGAACGAATCATTCCGGCTAACAGGGAGATTCTTAAAGATCTGCAGATCATTGCGATGGCTATAATACCGCTTTTATCAAAGGATAGAGTAATCGGAGCCCTCGATATTTTTTATAACAATACGCACGAATATTCGGCGCAGGAACAACAAATTCTGACCCTTGTTGGAAATCAATTGGGGGCAGCAATCGAAAATACCGCTCTCTATCATGAAATCCGTTCACAGGTAGAAAGATTGACAGTTTTATATGATTTGAGTCAACAATTGACTTCAACATTGAATGTCGATCAGATCTTTCAAGCCGTATATAAACATGTAAAACAGATCGCACCTTGCAAGAACTTCATGATAGATTTGTATAATGAGAAGCAGAAGATGATAACGCCAGCGTTTTATCTCGATTCAAGCAGAAGCGAGGAGCCGTTTACGCCAGCGATTGCACAGCCAATATTTTCAAAGTTCACAGATATATATGAACAAGTGGTCATATCTAAAAATGCCTATCAATCGCCAGATAATAAAGTGGTCATTATCCCAATGCTTTCGAAAGGAATTATTATCGGTATAATGTCGGTTGTGGTTGATGAAGCAACCATCTACACCGATACACATTTGAAACTTCTAGAAAGTATTGGGAACCTTACAGCGATCGCATTAGAAAAAGGGAAGTTATATGAGGAAACGTTACAAAAATCGATAGAAATCCAGCGTCGGAATAGGGAGCTTGATGATTTCACATACGTTGTATCGCATGATTTGAAAGAGCCGCTCATCAGTGTTGAGGGTTTCAGCAAAATTATTCAGGCAGATTATCAAGATATAATACAAGCGGAAGGGAAGGAGTACCTCGATTCCATCGTTACTGCAACGGCTCGAATGAAAGGATTGATAGATGATCTACTTCTTCTATCTCGCATAAGCCGTCTTTCAGAGTCATTTAAAAATGTGCCCATAAAATCGATTCTCAATGAAATAAAGACCGATATGGAGTACACGATCAAACAAAAAAGAGTAAGTATTGTAATTCCCGATGATCTTCCAGTTATTTTCGGTAATGAAACACAATTAAAAATTGTTTTTCGAAATTTGATCAGTAATGCTGTAAAATTTAATAATAATCAATGTCCATTAGTCGAGGTTGGATTTCAGAATATGGAAAATAATTATTATCTTTTCTTTATCAAAGATAATGGTATCGGCATCGATAAAGATTTTCATGATAAAATATTTGTTATATTCCAGCGGCTAAATCGCCGAGAGGAATATGAAGGGACAGGAGCTGGATTGGCGATCGTAAAAAAAATTATTGAATTACATCAAGGTAAAATTTGGTTAGAATCTGAATTAGGCAAAGGGTCAACGTTTTTCTTTACAGTTCCCAAAGAGATAACACAAGAAATATAAGAGGAAATATGGAAAACGAAAAATATCGGGTACTACTGGTTGAAGATAATAAAGATTTTGCAAAACTTGTACGGGTTTACCTTCAACGATATGATAAAGATAAATTCGACATAACATGGAAAGAAAATTATACAGATACATTCAAAGAGTTAGAGGCAAATCAAAATTACGATATTATTTTGATGGACTATTTTCTTCCTGGTAAAAATGGTCTTGAGATTACTAAAGAATTAAAAGCAAAAAAATATCAGATTCCGGTTGTTTTTCTGACTGTCAATAAAGATTTTGAGCTTGCATTGGACGTAATGAAATTGGGAGTGGATGATTATCTTGTCAAAGAAGAAATTTCTTCTCCTGTGCTTCCGAAGACGGTAATAAGTGTTATAGATAAAAACAGACTCAAAAACCAACTTATGCAGTTAGAGATTAATCAACAGCGCCTCAGTGCGATTCGTGAAACACTGATGGATGTAATGGAAGAATTCGAGAGACCATTAGGAGAAATGAAAAATATTACTGCCGATATTTCACAAAATTTCTCGGCTGAGACTCAGAAAGATTATGTGAAGATCATAGATGAAAATGTTATTAGGATAATTGACAAGCTTGAGAAGTTGAAAACTCTCAAGGTTTATAAAACCGTAAAGTATATCAAAGATATAAAGATGCTCGATATTTCTTCTTAATGAAAACTATTAAGCATGATGATTTGAGCAGTGATGCAGTTAAGATGATACCACTTTACGGATGGGTTGGCATTTTAATAATTCTTACCTCGATATTCTTACTAGTTGCAGGGATTGAAATTATTGGTATTTACTTTACCCCGTTAATGTGGACGGGTTATATTCTAGTGATAGATAGTTTCCAACTTAAGTTGCGTGGAGATTCCCTAATTTATTCACATACGCGGGAGTTTGTTTTTATGCTACCCTGGTCGATAGCTTGCTGGTTAATTTTTGAGGCATATAATCTTCGATTACAAAATTGGGAATATATCGGTTTACCCAGAAACTTTATTATGCGTTACTTTGGGTATATATGGGCATTTGCGACTATATTTCCTGCAATTCTCGTTACTGCAGAGTTCATAAAAGGTTCCATCACTCGAACAACTACGATAGATGTTCAGATTTCCAAAAGGTTTGGGTTTTTAATTACAATTATTGGTCTTATCATTCTTATCATTCCGCTTATTGTTAATCTAAACATATCAGCCAAATTATTTGTTTTAGTCTGGATTGGGTTTATTTTACTCATTGATCCAATTAACTATTTTCTCAAAGGGAATTCGATTATTCGGGATTGGATGCAAAGAAATTTTGTAACAACCATCGCATTGGGATTTTCAGGAATAATTTGTGGGGTACTTTGGGAGTTGTGGAATTATTGGGCAACTGCAAAATGGATATATACTGTTCCAATTTCTTTTGCGGGTCCAAAATTATTTGAAATGCCTCTACTAGGCTATCTTGGTTTTATACCATTTGCCTTTGAGGTATATGTAATGCAGGAATTATTAGTTTCAGTTTTTCCATTCGTTCGTAAAAATAAATATTGAAACTCCCGTTGGAGATATTCATATTCTTTCGTATATTTTTTTAACTTATTATTTCAATTCTATAGTATATTATGGCACGTATTTACATCGAAGATTTAAATCACCATGTTGGTGAAGAGATCAAGATAAATGGTTGGATTTATAACAAGCGATCCAGTGGCAAGATACGATTCCTCGTTGTTCGAGACGGTACCGGTATTCTTCAATGTGTTATGGTGAAGGGAATGATTTCTGATGAAGCATTCAATTCGTTTGATACATTGACGCAGGAATCATCGTTGTCTGTCACTGGTAAAATCAAAAAAGACGACAGGGCACCCGGGGGTTACGAGATGGAACTATCAAATATCGAAATCATCCAAATCGCGAAAGATTATCCGATAACACCTAAAGAGCACGGAGTGGATTTCTTGATGGACATACGTCACCTTTGGCTTCGTTCATCACGTCAACATGCGATTTTAAGAGTTCGTCATCAAATAATAAAAGCTATAAGAGAATTTTTCGATAACCGCGGATTTGTTTTGATGGATGCACCTATATTTACACCAGCAGCATGTGAAGGTACGAGCACTTTATTCGAGACCGATTATTTTGATCTTGGTAAAGCATATCTTACGCAATCAGGTCAATTGTATGGGGAAGCAGGTGCGATGGCTCATGGTAAAGTTTATGTCTTCGGTCCCACATTCAGAGCAGAAAAATCAAAAACGAGGAGACATCTCACAGAATTTTGGATGGTTGAGCCAGAGGTTGCATTCAACGATCTCAACGATAACATGGAGTTGGCAGAAGAATTTCTCGAGCATATCGTAGCTTCTGTTCTCAAAAATAGGGCTGCGGAATTGAAGACACTTGAGCGCAATATAAAATTCTTAGAGAATGTGAAGAAGCCACTTCCCAAAATTTCATATTCTGAAGCAGTCGAGATTCTTCATAAAAAAGGAATCAACTTCGAGTGGGGAAATGATTTTGGCGGAACTGATGAAACGGTGATCTCCGAGCAGTTTGATCGCCCCATCATCGTTCATCGTTATCCTGCTAAAATAAAAGCATTTTACATGAAACGTGATCCACTGAATTCAGATTTAGCACTTGCAATGGATGTGCTTGCACCCGAAGGTTATGGCGAGATCATCGGCGGCAGCCAACGTGAAGATGACTATGATTTGATTATCCAGAGAATTAAAGAACATAATCTTCCTCAATCTGCATTTGAATGGTATTTAGATTTACGTCGTTTTGGCTCTGTCCCTCACGCTGGTTTTGGCCTTGGTGTAGAAAGAACAGTTGGCTGGATATGCGGGCTTGATCATGTTCGGGAAACAATTCCGTTTCCTAGAATGATATATCGTTTGAATCCGTAAATAATTTATGTTGAAAGCAACTAATCTCAGAAAAGAATTTACAAACGTTGTTGCTGTTGATAATGTCTCCCTCGAAGCGCAGCGTGGTGAAATTCTTGGCTTAATTGGTCCGAACGGTGCTGGGAAGACAACAACTATTAGAATGATTCTGAACATCATCCAACCAGATTCAGGAGCGATTACATTTAACGGTAAACCGTTCGATGAAAACATCAGAAATCAGCTTGGATATCTTCCAGAAGAAAGAGGACTTTATCGCAAGAATAAATTACTAAATACAATTCTCTACTTTGCCAGTTTGAAGGGAATAGATATTGCTGAAGGGAGGAGGCGTGCCTACAAATGGCTTGAGCGATTTGATCTTTTAAATAAATATCAAAGTAAAATAGAAGAGCTTTCAAAAGGTAATCAACAAAAAGTTCAATTCATCATATCAATTCTTCACGACCCACAGCTTATAATACTTGACGAACCGTTTTCAGGGCTTGATCCAGTAAACCAAATTCTTCTTAAGGATATTCTCTTAGAACTGAAACAGCAGGGGAAAGCAGTAATATTTTCGACACATCAAATGGAACAAGCGGAGAAGCTTTCGGATGAAATATGTTTGATTAATCAGGGGCAGATGGTATTAGAAGGAACGCTTAAAGATGTTAAACAGAAATTTGGAAAAAATTCAGTTCATATCGAGTATGAGGGAGATGGAACTTTTTTAAAAGAATTATCATTCGTTCGGCAAGCAACAATATATCAGAATTACGCAGAGCTGGTGTTGAGCGATACAATTTCATCGAATGATATACTTAAAGCAATATCGTCCAGGCTTGAAATTAGAAAATTTGAATATGTCGAGCCATCTCTAAATTCTATTTTTATTGATGTTGTGGGTATTTCTAATGTAAATAATCAACCATTTGTTGAACCAACCAAATCGAAATCTAAACTACCGAGCATTATGCGGGATAGCCGGGTAAAGAGAGAGCTTATATCGTTAATTATATTCAGCTCAATAACATTAATTTTATTTATTACTTCATTTTTTGTGAAAGACCTTTCATTGACAACCGCGGGTATTGTTTTACTTGGAACAATCGCTACGTTTTTCAAATTTCTGAATGTGAGAAAGAAAGCCCTAATAGAAATGAAGAAAACAGAGCAGGAAGAGTGTGTAAATGCGAGGTAAGTTTTTTCAGGTTGGACGTTGGGAATATATCGAGAAAATTAAATCGAAAGCTTTTATTATCTCTCTCTTGTTGACACCAGCAATCATGGTTGCTGCCGGACTAATACCTTCATTACTCATGAGTCGTCCAGATACAGAAAGTATTATTATAGGTATTATTGATCAATCAGGACTCATATACAAGCCATTTAATAAAGCATTGGAGGATAAATATAAACTTCCAGATGGTCAACCGAACTATGTTCTTCGATTGATCGATAGTAACTTGAAAGATGATTTTCAAACTACAAAACGACATGCTGATAGTTTAGTGCTTAATGAAAATATTGAAGGATATATTATCACTGGATCTTCGATCATGACTGATAGTGCAGTGATTTATCGCTCAAAAAAGACTGGCAATATCAAATTAACATCGAGGATCGAGCGGGTACTTCGCGACTTGATTGTCGAACTTAAGCTCCAGAAAAAGGGACTTGATCCAGTTTTAGTCAAGGAATTGACTGCACCGATAGATATGAAGATGATTAAAATAGTAAAAGAAGGGAAGGAAGAAGAAGCCGGTTTCAGAGAATTGTTTTTCACTTCTTACATATTTATGATGATGATGTTCTTCTTGATAGTATCATCGGGACAACTGCTCATCCGGAGTATGATGGAAGAAAAATCGAATCGTGTCGTCGAAGTATTAATGGCATCGAGTTCCGCAAACGATTTGATGGCGGGAAAGATAATCGGCTTGAGTGCATTAGGATTGACACAAATAGGTTTTTGGGCATTGATCGGGATTGTAATTAGCATGAAGTATGGCGTAACAATGATTCCACCTGTCAGTGCATTGATATTGTTAATATATTTTGTCTTAGGATATATTTTTTATGCAGCGATTTTCGTTGCGGCAGGTGCACCGTTAACCACCGAACAAGAAGCACAGCAAGTTTCTGGCTATTTGGTCATGATCTTGATAATTCCACTTGTTCTTGCTATGTTGGTTATACAAAACCCGAACTCAACACTCGTGCAGATCCTGACATATATCCCACTACTAACGGCATCGATGATGGCAGTGAGAATTCCAATCCAGTTACCTTCAGTAGTTGAGATTATCCTGACGAGCAGTATTTTATTATTATCATCGATTGGAGCTATTTGGATTGCTGGAAAAATTTTCAGAACAACTATTCTCTCATACGGTAAACGACCTAATTTAAAAGAATTGTGGGTACTAATTAAAACAAAATAGAATGGAGTTAAATATGTGGTATATTTTTTTATTTATCATCCTTTTTTCGTTAACAACCTCTTGCATTGGTCAAGTTGCTGAACCTGAGACAGAAACGAAAGAAATGAGGACCTCGGTTTACGGTGTCGGGCTTTCCGTCGGTGTTGCAAGTGGTTTTGGTTTGAGTTTTCGCCATCACTTCCCGAGTAATTTCTCATACCAATTGGTTGGTGGAATAATCAAAGCCGACGAAAAAGTTTCATATAACATCGGCGGGGCACTGCATTATGATTTTGTTCGTGGGCAATCAACACGATTTTTTGGTGGAGGTGCAATGGGATACTTCTATCAAGGTGATAATAATAACGAACTCAAAACACCATTTCGTTTGGGTTTAGGTATCGGTGGGGAATTCCGCATTGCTGAAGCTTTACATTTTAGCGCTGAACTACTGTTTACGTATTTTAGTAATGGTGATATCATTCCATTACCACAAGCAGGTATTCACTATTACTTCTTTTGAAAATTGATAAAATATTTGTTATCTTCAAGAGAATTTTTTTTACTCTAATTTCACTTTGAATGAATTTTGAAGTAGTTTTCTTTTTCCTCATAGCTGCATTAGCAATTGTTTCGGCTATCCTGATGATTACGCAGCGCAATCCAATCAAAAGCGTTATTTTTTTGGTTGTGAATTTTTTTTGTATTGCTCTTGTTTATCTCCTTCTACATGCCCAGTTCATTGCTATTATTCAAATTCTTGTATATGCCGGCGCAATAATGGTGCTTTTTCTTTTTGTTATTATGCTTCTTAATCTTGGTGATGAATCGGCGCTGACAGAAAAGATTGGTTTTAAGAAAACTATTGCTTATCTGCTCGCGGCAGTTCTTTTAGTAGAAATAGTTATCGGTTTATCATTACCATGGACGGTTACAACCACTCAGATACACCCAAAAGCAATCGAGATAGGAACTGTTGAAGCAATCGGCAAATCGCTATTTATTGATTATCTTTTACCTTTTGAAGTTGTCTCGATGCTGTTGCTTGCTGCTATTGTTGGTGTTATTGTTTTAGCAAAAAAGAATTTTCAATGAATTATAACTTAACAGATATCCCATTAAATTCATACTTGGCATTGAGTGCAATGTTATTCTCAATTGGAGTTATAGGTGTTCTTACTCGGCGAAATGTAATTATAGTCTTCATGTGTATTGAATTGATGCTGAATTCAGTGAATCTGACACTTGTAGCATTTTCAGCTTTTCACGGTAATCCAACCGGACAGATTCTTGTATTTTTTGTTATGGCAGTAGCCGCCGCAGAAGCAGCAGTTGGATTAGCAATAATTATTGCACTCTTCCGTAATAAGATGACCGTGAATATTGATGAAATAAATATTATGAAGTGGTAAGGAGATTGAAACATTGATGATTTAATCATTGATGGATTGAAGTGTGTATATGACTCAGGCGGAACAGTTGAAAGAAAGAACGAAGCACTTTGCGGTACGGATTGTTAGGATGTTTAAAGCATTACCAAAAACTGAAGAAGCAAAAAAATTAGGCAAACAAATTCTTAGATCAGGAACATCCGTGGCGGCGAATTATCGAGCGGTTTGTCGGGCTCGCTCTAAAGCGGAATTTATTTCGAAGATAGGAATAGTTGTCGAAGAAGCAGATATTGTAAAGAAAGAAAAAATGAGTGGTCTTCTAAAAGAAGCAAACGAATTATTAGCAATCTTCGCAGCATCACAATACACTGCCAAAGGCATTAGAAATAAAAATAAACCTACAATGCTCCAATCAGTAAATGATACAATGATTAAATGGTCCAATTCGCTCCTTACATAGTTCTTATCCCTTTTATCGGATTCCTAATCAATGGTTTATTCGGAAAGAAAATAAATTCCGAAAAACTCAGTGGTATCATCGGCAGTGGTTCAGTTGGAATTTCTTTTATCATTGCTTCTATGATATTTTATGAAATGCTGAAGTTACCGGTTGAGGAACGTTCTCACATAGTAACAATATTCAACTGGATGACTGCTGGTTCATTCACTATTAACGTTGCATATCAAGTTGATCAACTTTCGATTTTGATGACACTCATTGTTACCGGAGTTGGATTCTTGATTCATGTTTATTCAATCGGTTACATGCATGGCGATAAAGGTTTTTGGAGATTTTTTGCATATCTAAATCTTTTTATTTTCATGATGCTGAATCTGATCTTGGCAAATAATTTTCTTTTGATGTTCCTTGGATGGGAAGGAGTCGGACTTTGCTCGTATCTCCTGATAGGTTTCTGGCATGATAGAAAATTCGATACGGGCGGATACAAGCCGGGTGAAGCAACAACAAGTGATGCAGCAAAGAAAGCATTTGTAGTGAATCGGATTGGAGATTTCGGATTTCTGATTGCGATGTTTTTGATTTTTAATTTGTTCGGAAGTTTAGTATTCGAGGATGTCTTCAGCCGTGCATCAGCGATAGTTCCGATTGGCGATACGACAATGTTCTGGATTACACTGCTGTTATTTCTTGGTGCAACTGGTAAGTCTGCACAGATACCATTGTTCGTTTGGCTGCCGGATGCGATGGCTGGTCCAACTCCGGTTAGCGCATTAATTCACGCAGCAACGATGGTTACTGCGGGTGTTTACATGGTTGCTCGTTGTTCGGTTCTTTATGCTCTCGCTCCCGCATCGATGGAGATTGTTGCAATAATCGGAATTGCGACTGCACTTTTCGCTGCAACAATGGGTTTGGCTCAAAATGATATCAAGAAAGTATTAGCGTACTCGACAATAAGCCAGCTTGGTTACATGTTCCTTGGATTGGGAGTTGGTGCATTCGCATCAGGAATATTCCACGTAATGACACATGCATTCTTTAAAGCATTATTATTCCTCGGAGCTGGTGCTGTTATTCATGCAATGCACGAAGAACAGGATATTCAAAAAATGGGTGGATTGAAATCGAAAATGCCAACAACATACAAAACATTCTTTGTCGCTGCACTTGCGATTGCAGGAATTCCACCGTTATCAGGTTTCTTCAGCAAAGATGAGATTTTGTGGAAAGCATTCTCTGAGGGTTCAGTAATTTATTTTATTCTCGGTTGGATAACCGCTGGTTTGACTGCGTTCTACATGTTCCGACTTGTCTCTTTAACATTCGAAGGTAAAGAACGCTGGTCGCATGATAAGCATCCTCACGAAGCTCCGAAAGTAATGACCGTTCCGTTGATAATTCTCGCTGTACTTTCAATCGTTGGTGGATTTGTTGGAATACCACATGCACTCGGTGGTGGGAATGCTATCGAGAAATTTCTTGCACCAGTCTTTGAGCGTGCAAACTTACACTTAGCCACCGGACATCACGGAAGTTTAACTGCCGAATATTTATTGATGATACTTTCGGTGGTTGCAGGCATAGGTGGAATTTATCTTGCTCGGATGATGTACCTCCAGAAACCTGAGATTGTTTCAAAACTTGCTGACTCGTTCAAAGGAATGTACACGATCTTATGGAATAAGTATTACGTTGATGAGGTATACGAATTTTCGGTAGTCAAGCCAATCAAGACTGCGTCTGATAAATTATTGTGGAAAGGTTTTGATGTTAACATCATCGATGGTTTGGTGAATGGCTCCGCAAAATTGTTTGCATGGATTAGTAGTTGGATGCGAAAAATTCAAGTTGGGTTTGTGCAAAGTTACGCTATGGTTTTTGTTATAGGTATTATTGTGATATTAGGGATATTGATTTTTAGATAATAATGGATAAGGAATTCACGAATAGGATTGTTGAGGTTTTTAAATCATATCTTGGAGATAATTTGATTTGTATAATACTTTTTGGATCTCGAGCACGTGGTGAAGCATCGGAAGGAAGTGATTATGATTTATTTATCATTTCAAAAAATCTTCCAACTTCTCAGATTGAAAGAAGTCGTTTCATTAGTATTCCATTATATAAAAATAATTTAGAGGGTCTTTCAATACTTGCTAAATCACCAGAAGAATTTCTGAAAGATATATCACCGCTCTACTTGGATTTAAGTATCGACGGTATTGTTTTATATGATAAGGATTTTATTATCTCGAAGATCAAGAAGTTAAAAGAAATTATCAAGTCAGCGGGTTTACAGCGTATCAAGGATAATGGTGAATATCATTGGTCATGGTTAAAGTATCCAAAAGGTGAATGGGAAATAACATGGGATGGATTCCATGAACTCTAAGAAAAGCTCACAATATAGATTGAAGTTGGCTGAAGGTTACCTAGATGAAGCAAAACAAGACTTGCAACTATCGAGGTATCGTGCTTGTCTTGACAATGCACAGCGTGTGATCGAAAATTCTGCAAAAGCAATTATTGCGATTGTCGAGCCAGTTGAAAAAACACATAATCCAGCTTCTCAGCTTCGCAGACTGATTCAAGAAAATCGATATTCGTCTGATATTATTTCTCTCATGCGGAACAATCTGGATATTTATCAATCGTAATGACTAATCTTCTTACATACATAATTTTTCTACCGCTTGTTGGCGGATTGTTGCTATTCTTTTATAACCGTGAGAGATTAACAGCAATAAAGACATTCGGAATTGCCATTAGTATTCTTACGTTTATACTTTCGTTGTTGCTGTATTTTAAATTCGATTCAGCTAATCCTGATATCCAATTCCTGCATAAAGTCATCTGGATTTCAAGCTTAAATATCTCTTACAACGTTGGTGTTGACGGACTTTCAATTTTGTTGGTAATGCTAACAACATTCTTAACACCTATCGCCTTGCTATCATCATGGAAAGGAATCGAGAAGAGATTAAAAGAATACACTATCATGATACTTTTCCTTGAAACAGGAATGCTTGGTGTTTTCTGTGCACTCGATATGTTTCTGTTCTATGTCTTTTGGGAAGCGATGTTAATTCCAATGTACTTCATAATCGGTGTGTGGGGTGGAGGGAATAGAATTTATGCCGCTATAAAGTTTTTCATCTACACCATGTTCGGTAGTTTGTTGATGCTCGTTGCCATAATTTGGCTCGGTTATTATGCATCAACACAACCTAATGGTCAATTTACTACTGACCTGTTACAGCTTTACAACATCGGTCCAACAATTCCGTTGGCTATACAGTCTTGGATGTTTCTCGCGTTCACACTTAGCTTTGCAATTAAAGTTCCATTGTTCCCATTTCACACGTGGTTGCCAGATGCACACGTTGAAGCACCGACTGCCGGTAGTGTTATTCTTGCCGGCGTTCTACTGAAAATGGGAACATACGGATTGCTTCGTTTCTCGATACCGCTCTTCCCAGAAGCAACGATGCAATTCATGCCGTACATTGCTACACTCGCGGTGATCGGCATAATATACGGTGCACTTGTCTCAATGGTGCAAACCGACATTAAGAAACTTGTTGCATATTCTTCTGTTAGTCATTTAGGATTTGTTGTTCTCGGAATATTCGCACTCACCGAGGAAGGCATTCAAGGTGCAATTATTCAAATGGTAAATCATGGACTTTCTACAGGTGCTCTCTTCTTGATTGTCGGAATGATTTACGAGCGTAGGCACACTCGTGAGATTGTCGAGTTCGGTGGATTAGCTAAGGTGATGCCGCTTTTCTCAACATTTTTTATGATTGTTTCGCTTTCATCTATCGGGCTTCCGGGATTGAATGGTTTCGTTGGAGAATTTTTAATTCTTCTCGGTGCATTCCGATCACCGTTCTTGAGTCAATGGTTCACAATCTTAGCGGCGACTGGAGTTATATTTGCTGCAGTTTATCTTTTATGGATGTATCAACGTGTAATTTTTGGTAAGATAACAAATCCAGTGAATCAAAACCTATTAGACTTGTCGAAACGTGAGATTGCAGTGCTCGTACCTGTATTATTGTTTATTGTTTGGATTGGGATCTATCCAAATACATTTCTGAAGCAATCTGCATCAACCTCGAAACAAATCGTTCGGTTATTTGAACAACAATCTATTGGTAAGAAATACACATTTTCAACAGAAAAGAAATCGTCGATTCAGGTTTCACCACTAAACAGCAGGAGTGCGAGTGAGAAGTGAGAATTTTCAAGGTTGCGATGAATAATGTCGGACAAAAAACAAAATATTCGTTTACCGGGGCTTATTATCCTGGCAATAATTCTTTTTGGATTGTGGCTTGTATTTAGTACTCACTTCGATGTTTTTCATATCTCCGCCGGTGTCGTTGCTGTAATTATAGTAATTCTGCTAAACTATCGGCTTCTCCGACTCGACTTATATCCTGAGGTTGATGAACCAAATCCGCCGATAAGAATTTTCCGTATTCTACCTTATACGTTCTGGTTGATTAAAGAAATTTTTATCGCCAATCTGCAAGTTGCCTATCTGATTATTCATCCTAAGATGCCGATTAAACCGAGTATAGTTCGTTTTACTACAAAACTACCTTCGACAATTGCCAAAGTCATTTTAGGAAATTCCATTACTCTTACACCCGGCACACTGACTATTGACATTGATAGCGATACTTTTTTGGTGCATAGTCTCACACCTTCAAGCGCTGGCGCACTTGAGGACGGAGAAATGCAGAAGCGTGTTTTGAATTTATACAGAGATGATATTTCCCAACCTGTAACGGATTTTACACATTTTGATAACTCATACAAAGAGAATCAATATGGTTGAAATTATTATTATAACAACAATTGCTCTATCAGTGGCTATCATCATCCCATTTTATCGTGTTGCTGCAGGTCCAACGGTGTACGACCGCATACTCGGTGTAGCTGTGATTGGGACAAAGGCAATTGTTTTAATCTTATTAGTTGGTTTTATCTATGACCGATTCGATATGTTCATTGATATTGCATTAGCTTATGCGCTTTTAAATTTTATCGGAACCATCGCGATTGCAAAATATTTAGAGCGAAAGGAGCTTGAACATTGATGGGAATTCTTGATATTCTTGGAAGTGTTTTTCTCATCGGAGGCATTATCTTTGTTTTGATTGGAAGCATTGGCGTGATTCGCTTCCCGGATTTTTTTACAAGAACGCATGCCGCTGGCAAGTGCGATACGCTCGGACTTGTTCTGGTTCTAATTGGCTTGGGTTTTCACGTAGAAGGTACGTTGAATACGATTAAATTACTCCTAATAGCTGTTTTCATTGCAATTGCAAATCCAACCGCCACACATGCTATTGCTCGTGCTGCATATCGTTTAGGATTAAAACCTTTACTTGGTTCGAAATTGGAAGAAACAAAATAACATGACTCTTTATCTCGAAATAATCATTTATTTATTATTAATTGGTTGTGCTGTAGTTGCACTTCGTGTAAAAGATTTACTCGCTTCAATAGTTGTACTCTCAGCATATAGCTTTTGTTCTGCTTTTCTCTTCGCGGTCGTTGGTGCAGTTGATGTCGGTTTTACTGAAGCTGTGGTTGGCGCCGGTCTCACAGGGATTCTCTTTTTAGCAGCTTTGTTTTACACATCCAGGAAGTCGGCTGATTGAAGTTTTTATCATATATATTGTTAATTGTTTTTGGATTACTCTTGGTTTATGCAGCAACAGAACTGCCAATAAGAGGCAGTGTTGATGCGCCATGCAATGTTGATTCCTCATCGGCTGGAACGCCCGGAGCTTCAGCGTATTACATTCGAAATGCTCAAAAGCAAATGAACACACCAAACATGGTTACAGCAATTCTTGCAGATTATCGTGGCTACGATACGCTCGGTGAAACGACTGTGATATTCTGTGCAGGAATTGTTGTGTTTCTAATTCTCCGAAAGTTGAAAGATGGTAATAAAATCTAGCAGTATCATTGTCGGAGTAGTCAGTCGTGCAATTGTACCATTTATACAATTGTTCGCATTATATGTGATTGTTCATGGACATTCGAGTCCAGGCGGTGGATTTCAGGGTGGTGCATTGTTAGGTGCGAGCATTTTATTGTTACGTTTGACGGTAGGGCAGAAAGGCAGCGAACTTGTATTTCCTGCAAAAATCGGTACTCCGATGAGCGGCTTCGGAGTTTTTATCTATGCCTTCGTTGGCGTGGCGGCTATGATTGGTGGAGGAGTTTATTTGAACTACGCTTTCCTTCCAATTGCTGGTATGCAGCCGGCTGAACTTCGCTCGCTCGGTATTCTTTTGGTCGAAACCGGAGTTGGTATAGGTGTAATGGCAACTATGATCGCAATCTTCGATGATATTGCAAAAGGAAACTTCCATGATTGAAATTTTCTTGGGCCACAGCGCATACTTTTTCATAGTCGTTCTTCTCCTAATCGGAATGTACGGTATGCTTTTCAAAAAAAATCTGATAAAAAAATTGATCGGTATGAACATACTTCAATCATCAATTATACTTTTCTATGTGGTTAGCGCCTATAAATGGAATGCTACTGTACCGGTTCTTGATCCAAGATTAGGCACTCCACTTCCGGTACAGTACATCAATCCGCTTCCTCACACACTGATGCTCACTGCGATCGTCGTAAGTGTTGCCACAACTGGTGTAGCACTTGCTTTGATTGTTGTTCTTTATAAACGGTATCAGACGTTAGATGAAGATGAACTATTGGAGCGAATGAAATGATTTGGGAACACTTCCCTGCACTGATTCCGATTTCACTACTGCTGGGGGCGATGATTTCTGCACCGCTCGGATTATGGAAGCGTTTCATTTCATATCCGATCGCAATGACTGCTGTTGGAATATCATTCACCTCTGCAATTGTTGCATTAATCTACGTGCTGAACGAAGGAAGTTACAGTTATCATTTGGGCGGTTGGCCCCCTCCGATTGGCATCGAGTATGTAATCGATTCACTCTCATCTTTTGTCGTCCTTATCGTTGTCGGTGTTGGGTTTTTTGTTATGATTTATTCTCACCGTTCACTTCAGGATGAGTTGTCGATGAAGGAGGTTCAATTTCATGCGGTTGCACTTTTATATTTAGCAGGACTAAGTGGGATGGTCGTAACCGGTGACCTGTTCAACCTTTATGTCTTTTTAGAAATTGCCTCGCTATCAGCATACGCATTAGTTGCAGTTGGTGAGAAGCGTGCCACATTTTCTGCATTTCGGTATCTCTTGCTGGGAACTATTGGCGCTTCTTTTTATTTATTGGGACTTGGTTATTTATATTTAGTAACCGGCTCGCTCAATATGGCTGATATTGCTAAAATAATTCCGATGCTTCATGAAAATTCGCTCCTCGTAGTTTCGCTTGCGTTGATGGTAATCGGGATCGGTTTGAAGATGGCGTTGTTCCCAATGCACCTTTGGCTGCCCGATGCCTATACTTATGCACCATCTGTCGGCAGTGCTTATCTCGCACCTATCGGAACAAAAGTTTCTGCTTACGTTCTCATACGGATATTGTTTACTGTATTTCAACCGCATTATGTCGAAGATGTTTTTCCGATAACGACGATTATAGTTTGGTTATCGGCAGCCGGAATCATTGTCGGTTCAATCATGGCTATCGCTCAGAAAGAACTGAAGCGAATGTTGGCATACAGCAGTGTTGCGCAGATTGGATACATCGGACTGGGGATTGGTTTGGCAAATCCGCTCGGCTTTATCGGTGCTGTGCTTCATATTATGAATCATGCAATGATGAAAGCCGCTTTATTTTTAGTAAGCGGTAATATACGATATAGATTTGGCGCAACTGATATTTCACATTTTAACGATAAGATGCGCATTGCCATGCCATGGACTGCGGCAGTGTTCACTGTGGCTTCTCTTTCGATGATTGGTATCCCTCCGACTGCGGGTTTTTTCAGTAAATGGTATCTCGTTTTAGGAAGTATAGATTCTGGAAATTGGTTTTTTGTCGTAGTGATTGCTTTAAGCACTTTGATGACTACCGTTTATTTTTTCAGAGTCTTAGAGAAAATGTATCTGCATAAACAAATTGAATCTGAAAGTATAGCAACTGATAAATATTTCCAAAAAGAATTTAAGCTGAAAGATGCCCCAGTTTCTATGCTTATTCCAACATTAATCTTCGGTGCAGCAGTAATCGTGTTAGGATTGTTGAATGCATGGATTGTAGATAACATTATTAAAATTGCAATACCTGACGGACTCTGATGCCGATTGACCCACACACATCTGCTGTTCCATTCTTTGCAGTCATCGTATCGCTGATAGCCGTTCCTCTTATCCTTTTCAGTTCACGGCTTCCGAATCTGAGAGAATTTTGGACACTGGCTGCATCGGTTATTAAATTTTTATTAGTTTTCTCACTCGTCCCAAATGCTCTTAATAATCATGTTGAAGAGTTTACATTTTTTAAGATATCTCCCAACATCTCACTTTCACTTCGGGCGGATGCTTTTGGTGTTTATTTTGCATTAGTCGCTTCGGGTTTATGGATTCTCACATCATTATACTCGATTGGTTATGTGAGAGGATTAAAGGAACATAAGCAAACTCGATACTTTGCAAGCTTTGCAGTTTGTTTGTCTTCAACTATTGGAGTTGCCTTCGCCGCAAATCTTTTAACATTTATTGTTTTTTATGAGATGCTTACGATTGCAACTTATCCCTTAGTCATTCACAAAGAAACACCCGAAGCAATCAGAGCAGGAAGAAAATATTTAGTGTACACAATAAGTGCTGGAATATTACTTTTAGCAGCAATAGCATGGACGTACAATCTGACAGGGACACTTGATTTCGAATCTGGGGGCTTGTTCAATTCTGTCCATTTATCTTCAGAAACAGTTAGATTATTATTTCTTCTTTTCATGGCAGGCGTTGGAGTCAAAGCTGGGATAATGCCACTGCATAGCTGGCTTCCAACGGCTATGGCAGCACCAACACCAGTGAGCGCGTTGCTTCATGCAGTTGCTGTTGTAAAATCAGGTGTCTTCGGTGTTGTCCGTGTTGTTGGTTTTATCTTTGGTCCCGATATGATGAAGGATTATGGATTAAATAATATTCTCTTTGTGCTCGCTGGTTGTACTATTATTATTGCATCGTTATTAGCATTAAGAGAAGACAACCTCAAACGCCGGCTCGCATACTCAACAATCGGTCATCTCTCTTACATTGTCTTAGGTGTTGCATTATTATCACCCGATGGTGTTACTGGCGGTGTTATGCACTTGGCTGCTCATGCAACAATGAAGATAACTCTTTTCTTTTGTGCCGGTGCAATTTACGTAAATTTGCACAAAGAAAATGTTAGTGAGTTAAATGGAATTGCAAAAGTTATGCCTTGGACTATGGCAGCTTTTTCAATCGGTACAATTGGATTAGCTGGCATACCGCCCGTAAATGGTTTCATTAGTAAATTCTATATTGGTGCCGGTGCAATAGATTCACACTATTATTTTGCACTTGTAATTTTATTGGTCAGCGGTTTGTTGAATGCTGCTTATCTCTTTCCAATCATAGTGCGAGCGTATTTCAAAGAATCAAACAATTTAATAGTGAAAGGTGAAACGAATTTGTTTATGGTTGTCCCACTCGTTATCACCGCAATTCTTTCTATCGTTTTCGGTCTTGCCCCGAATTTGTGGTTACGACTTTTTGATTTCGCTACTACAGTCGCTAAAAACATTTTGGGAGGAATTTATTGATGAAACATTGGCAGTGGATAACACTAGGTGTTCTAACCATCATCTCCATTGTAGTTGAGTTAACTATGGTATGGGGAACTGATCATGTGACGCATTGGTGGAGTGTTATACCATTGTTTTATATTTTATTTGGTTTTATTGGATGTATGGTGATTGTATTATTCTCAAAAGCTCTCGGAAAAATGTTCCTTCAAAAGAAGGAGGATTATTATGATACCCTTTGAGCTGCATATTCCGCCAGCATTTGTGATGATTGTCGGTGCACTGATCTTACCAGTAATGCCTAAGTCGGTTCGCTCTTTATGGGTTTTACTTGTTTCACTCTCAACACTTGTAATTTTGTGGAATTTTCCATTTGGTTCATTCCATTATATACCATTTTTGCGTCATACTCTCGTTTTAACCCAGTCGGATGCACTCAGTCGGGTATTTGGTGCTATTTTTACCCTAATTGCTTTAATAGGTGGAATTTACTCGTTTCATCTAAAAGATGTGAGACAACAGATTGCCGCAATGCTTTATGCTGGTTCTGCTTTAGGCATAACTTTCGCCGGGGATTTCATAACTTTATTTATCTATTGGGAGTTATCAGCCCTTTCGTCTTCGTATCTTGTTTGGGCAAGGAAAACAAAAGAATCTGATAAAGCTGGGATGAGGTATCTGATAGTTCATTTATTTGGAGGAAGTGTATTATTAGCTGGTATTCTTCTTCATATTGAGCAAACAAATTCAATTTTTATTACACAATTACCTCAAAACTATTCACTTGCTTCTTGGTTGATGTTGATAGGTGTATGTTTAAACGCAGCAGTTCCACCACTCCATGCATGGCTTGCTGATGCGTATCCGAAAGCAACAATAACTGGGGCAGTATTTCTTAGTGCATTCACAACAAAAGCGGCAGTGTATGTTCTTGTTCGTATGTTTGCAGGGTGGGAAGTTCTGCTTTGGTTCGGTGTTGTGATGGCGTTATACGGTGTTGTGTTTGCTGTTCTTGCCAACGATATTAGAGAGATTCTTGCTTATCACATTATTAGTCAGGTAGGTTATATGGTAGCAGGAGTGGGTATTGGTACGGTGATGGCTTTGAATGGAACAACAGCTCATGCTTTTAGTCATATCTTGTATAAAGCACTGCTCTTTATGGGTGCGGGTGTTGTTCTGCAAACAACCGGTAAATCAAAGCTGACTGAATTAGGAGGGCTAATACACTCGCAGCGTTTAACATTCTGGCTTTATATGATTGGTGCATTTTCGATTTCAGGATTTCCGTTGTTCAATGGTTTCATAAGTAAATCTATCATCGTAAGCGCGGCGGCCGAATCGCATTTAGATGCAGCGGTTTTACTTCTTAACCTTGCAAGTATTGGAACATTCTTTTGTCTTGGTTTGAAAATCCCAGGGTTCACTTGGTTTGGTGAAAAGAAAGTTGTGAACTCAACAAAACCGCCATTGAACATGCCCATTGGTATGGCTTTAGCGGCAGGACTTTGTTTTATGTTTGGCGTGGCGCCATCGTTATTATATCGTTATCTGCCATTCCCACTTCAGTATGAACCATATACACTATATCATCTTGTAGAAAGTGTCCAACTATTGATATTCACTTTCGTTGGTTTTTGGTTAATGAGAAGAATAGCTGGTGGTGAATCAGTAATTACACTCGACACAGATTGGTTTTATCGTCGGTTGGCTAAACCAGCGTGGAACTTTGTCATAGTTCCTGTTGATAATTTATTCTCTCGAACGGATAAGATGATGTTTAATATTGTAAAATTATTAACTTGGACAGCTCAAAATCCGATGCGGATATTCAACCATAATTTGAAAAATGATACATACAATCCCGATCACCAACGATCTTCAACTCAAGTGATAATAATTGTGATTTTGTTGTGTATGGTATTTATCGGAATTGTTGGATTTTGGTATTTGAAATAAAATTTGCATTCTACCATTAACCATTGGATTGCAGATATCCATCACCCCAACAATCCAATTATCTGCTATTTAAAATAATTGTGAAATTATGCTCTCGCTTGATTTAATTTTACTAACGGAATCGTTCTTGATTCTACTTAGTATCGCGATTGTCCGATTTACAGACAACCTCGGTGTTCCAACATTGTTTGATGATATTAAATAAATGCCAGAAATTAGTCGGTTTCTTGGTATTATAATAGCAATGTTTTAACGAGATCATACTCCTCCTCATTTTCATGCTAAATATGGTGAGTATGAAATGATCGTTGAGATTGAGACAGGTATGACAAATGGTGAATTCCCACCGCGCGCTCTTTTTCATGTTTTAGAATGGCGATCATTATACAAATCGGAATTGCTCGAAGATTGAAGTAAAATACGTATCTAATTATATCATCTGGTTGAAATTTCATGATGGTACTGAAGGTGAAGTAAATTTAAGGAATGAGTTATGGGGACCGATGTTTGAACAACTAAAAGATGTCAATCAATTCAAGAAAGTATATGTGTGGGAGAATGGTGCAGATTTATCACCTGAATTTCTCTATGATCAATTAAAAGTACCAGTGTAAAAGTATCTATTTGATAGCTTGTTGGATTTTAAGAAAACACATTTAGATAATGAAAGTGTAAACGATTAGCACTAACAAACAAAATAAAATTTGGGAGAAGTAAAATAGTTTTAAGCGTTCAAGTGCAAAAGTACCAAGGATCGGTGGATACATAGCAAGTATTCGGTTCCGATATTTATTCTAGTTTGGCTTTTGTTTTTTAGATTTTAAACACACAAGAAAAGGATACGGTTACGGAGAAATTATATTCCTATCGCCTTTCGACGTTTAGATAAGATATTGATGTACTTTTCTTTCATTGTGCTAGACAAAAAACTCTTTCCAATCAAATCTTCCCAAACCGGAAAAGCGTCAGACAAATCAAAAAGAACATCCTGAAGAACTGATTTCGATAGTCCAAGTCGCTCATTTCCAAAGTATTCTATAAGCAATGATCTGTTGAGATTACTTTTTTTACATCCAAGTGGCAGTGCAAATTCTTCTGTAACATTTTTAAGAGCAATCGTTGTATTTACTAAATCGTATGCTGGAGAAAGTTCAATTATCCCGTCTCTTCGGAGGAGAGAAAAATTTTTCAAATGCATATCTTCATTGCCAACTAAGTAATTGAATAGTGTGAGGCGAAATAGTTTTCGTTTTTCAATCACTGGAAATGTACAATATTTATCTAAGACTGTAACTACCTGTTCCATGCTCGAGTCGTACTTGGTATCGCGGGTTTTCCCTAACAGTTGAGCAAAATCTTCGAGCGAAAGTTTACCTTTTTTGCCATCGCGGTCGAATCGTTTTACAAAATATGTAAGCGAGCCGTCTTTTGAATATACCAATCCGTGTAGTGGTACTTCGATGCCCCATTCATCTGCAAGCCGCATCGTGAGGTCTTCGTTCTGCGGTACCTCTGGAAAATGTGTTTGAGGTTTTAGAATGTACTCTCCGCCTGTATCAACCACTTCAAAGACTTGTTGTGCTACATTTAGGCGAGCACTGAGCTTCGGCTGTACACCTTGTATCGACATTTTTGCTGCACGTGCAATAGCTTCCTGACGCTGCTCTTCGGCAGAGTATGGCAAGTCCTTGAGGTCCTTCAATTGCCTCGATAAATTTTTCAAACCTTCTGATGAGTAACGTCCTCCAGTTTTGATTTCATTATAAGTAATTGGGCAACGGCTCATAGGATTTCCTCCATTGTTACTGCACCAACGAGGTCTTTTCCAACGGCAACAAGCTGACTGAAGAGATCATCTTTATCAATCTTCCTCTGACGAAGCAAACCATCCAGCATAACACCTTCGGGAAGAACGCCATCGAAGAACGGTGGAAATTTGTCAAACTCGATCGTGTGCAAACTAACCGGCATTGTTAACGAAACGGGATTTCCTTTGTAGTCATCGAGATATTGGAAAACATATTTCTTTCCCTTCTCATGTTCCTCTAATATTCCTGCTTCGATTCCATTCACAAATACTTTAGCTCGCCGCATGGTTTACCTCGCGTTCGTAATCATCCATTATCGGACTTTCCAGCTTGATGCCGATGTTCAGCACAAGCAAAATTTTATGAAGCGTGTCGAGTTGAATTGTTTCCTTCCCCTTCTCAAGATCAAACACTGCTGTTTTTCCAACCCCAGCTAATTTTGCAAGTTCTTGTTGACTGAGTCCCGCTCTCTTCCTGTGATATTTTAATACTTGTGCAATATTTTGGCTTTTATTCATATTTTACCGCTTAAACAGTAATTATTATTTTATTGCATCCAATATACTGCTTTGACAGTAATTTGTCAAGTATAATATTGTTATAGCGGGAAAAATTAGTTGCAATCCAATATTTTTACTGCTATAACGGGAATATTTTGAAAAATCGAAATGGAAGGTTAGGGGTGGTGGTTAGCAACGATGAGATAAACAATTGGTGAGAATGTAAAGTGACAGAGTATTTGAGTACAAAGTAGTTGAGTATGTTAGAAATCAGGAATAAGGAAAAATGGAGTGAGGGAGTAGTGGAGAAACTACTTCACCAATTCCTGCCACACAAAATGTTCAATCTTGTTTCTTG